>JASEHB010000050.1:0-421 GCA_030018745.1 Desulfatibacillaceae bacterium
GCATTAATCTGGTTGAGGTTGCGTATCATTTGCTTGAAGATTGCCCAAAAGAAATTGGCCAACAAACTTCTTGCTGGAAAAGATTACATTGAGGGATTCTTTTCAAAAGCAATGTTTAATTCTGGAGAGGTTAACTATTTGACAGTTTATGGAGAAGATGATAAAAATTATCATATTTTCCACCAAAAAGATGTCCTGAAGCTGCTCACCGATAACTTGTCCATCGAAAATTCAATCGCTAGAACATCTACTCAAACAGATTGCCAGAAAACATTATTCAAGTTACATGGAAAGAATTTTGCAGAAATTGAGGTTAGAAATGAAAAAAGGCACTACCGAGAGATTCGATTTAATATGATGGCCCCCATGGCCTATAATTTATTTAAAACAATTGATTTAGAACCTAAAATTATGTTCAATA
>JASEHB010000050.1:431-3041 GCA_030018745.1 Desulfatibacillaceae bacterium
GTTCAATAATAAAGTTTATGTTTACGGGAAGGCAAAGAAAAAATTTAATGGATAATGCCAATTATCTTATGTTTTTTTAACATCCCTGCCAGCAAGGTACTCATGGGCGGAAAGGGCTGCCCGTGCGCCTGCGGCTGCTGCGGTTATTATCTGCTTTACCGGCTGGTCTGTCACATCTCCTGCTGCAAAAAAGCCTTCAACTTCTGTTTTGTTGTCCTGGTCAACGGGAATTTCCTTTTCAGGGTTGAGGTTAAGCAGTTTTTCAACAGGCCCGGAATTGGGTACAAGGCCTATTTCCAGAAAAACCCCCTCTGCATCAATATCCACCGGCCTGTTTTGGGATACAGGGCTAACGCGCACCCCCAAAAGGCTTTCCGATCCCAGAAACTCCTCAACCTTGTGGGCCTTCAAGGTTTTTACAATGGGGTTTTTCAGCACGCTGTCCACCAAAAAGGGGTCAGCAGAAAAATTTGGAGCAATGTCCACAATGGTTATGCTGCTTGCAAAGCCCAAAAGGTCGCGGGCTGCCGTAAAGGCGCTGTTGCCCCCGCCTATGACGGCCACAGGCCGGTTACGGTAAAGGGGCGCATCGCAGGTGGCGCAAAAGGCAATGCCCTTGCCCAAAAAACGCTCCTCGTTGAGTGCGCCAAGGCGGCGGTAGTGCTTGCCAGCGCAATAGATAACGCTTTTTGCCGCAAGGGGTTTTTCCCTGCCTTCAATGTGGATAAAAAAATCCGCCCCTTTTTTGGTCACCTGGGTCACTTGGGCGTCAAGCTCCCAGGCAGATTTGTGGCGCTGGGCGTGGCGCATAAACTTTTCGGTGAGGTCCGGCCCGCTGATGGCAGGAACGCCCAGCCAGTTTTCCACCATTGCAGTGTCATGCATCTGCCCGCCCGTGTCCTTGGCCACAAGGGCGATGTCCAGGTTTTTCCTGGCAGCATAAATCAGCGCATTCAAGGCTGCCGGGCCTCCGCCCACCAAAATCACATCGTAAACATGATCCGGGTCTGCCTTGCTTACAGCAAGCTCGCCGCGTTTTTTACGCAACTGCTCGTCAATGGCCTTGTAGATTTGGGGCTTTACAGCCTTTATGACTTCAAGAACCGCCTGAACCGGGGGAAAGGCCCCGTCAATAAAGTGGGTCTGGTTGATGGCCGTGCGGGGCACGGTGGTTACACCATAGCTTTTTGCAAGTTCAGGAAAGGCGCTTGTCTCCACCATGTCTGCCCGGATGAGCGGATTTGCCATTGCCATCTGCTGGGCAATGCGAACCATCTGCGGGCAGTAGGGGCAGGTCAGGGTCACCATCACCTCAATATGCAGCGGCTCGTCCAGAAGGCCAACAAGGGTAAGAAGATCCTTGTCCAGGCCGGTTGAGGCTGTGGAAACCCTGATGACAGCTTCCAGCAGGGACTGGAATTCGTGGCCGCTTGTAAGGCCGTAAAAGCGCAGGCCATAGTCCTTTTCCGAAACCACGGCGGTTGCAGGGGCCTTGTCTATATTGAGCTTTTTTGCCGCGTCTGCGTGCTTTTCAATGTCGCGCACAATTAAGGTAAGGTTGGGGGATAGCGCGGCAAACTCGCGCAGAAGCTGCTCCTGGGGTGCGCAATCCGGGCATGATTGCTTTCCGGAGAAGAAAATGATTTTCACCGGATTTTCAAGGTGGGAAAGGGCGTGCTCAACCTGATGCTTTGTATCGCTGTCCAAAAAAGGTTCCATGAGTTCGTCCTCGGTGGTTGTCGGCAAAAGCCTTTGGTGAGGCGCAAAATCAACAGCTTTGCACACTAATGATCAGCAGGCCCTACAATGCGGATAAAAGCCGGGCTAAAGGCGGATTTTCAGCATATCCCCGCAAAGGCTTTGATGTGCGGCAAAAAGCTTGGCCCCATGCCCGTTGAGCGCCGGGGCAACTGCGTTTAAGGCGGTTTCGGGGCGGTTGTTGGTTTCGGAAAGGTGCCCCAGAATAACATGGGTAAGGCCTTTGTGGACAAGGCCGGCCACAAGATCCCGGCAGGCCTCGTTTGAAAGATGCCCCAGGCGGCTTTTTACCCTTTGTTTGAGATGCCAGGGATAGGGGCCTTCTTCGAGCATTTTAATATCGTGATTGGCTTCAACAATAAGCGCACGGCAGCCGGAAAGGTGATGCGCCACCGCAGCGGTTGGCACACCAAGATCCGTTGCAAGGCCAATTTTGACCCCGCCCGATTCAATGGTGAAGCCCACGGGGTCTGCTGCATCGTGGCTTGTGGGAAAGGGGTGGATATTGAGGCTTCCAACGGAAAAGGCCCTGCCTGCGGAAAAATGGCGCAGGTTGTCAATCCTGCCCAGAGACTTCCCGCAGCATGAATATGTGTTTTGAGAGATAAAAGCAGCAAGGCCATAGCGCCGGGCAAGGATGCCCACGCCCTGAATGTGGTCGGAATGCTCATGGGAGACAATGACCGCATCAATATTTTTTGGGTCTATGCCATGAACGGAAAGGCGGTTTTCAATCTCTTTTCCGGAAAATCCCGCATCAAGGAGTATGGAGGTTTCTCCGTCACTCACATACAGGGCATTGCCCTTGCTTCCTGAAGCCAGCGCACATATCTGAAGCATAAAAAAGCCTTG
>JASEHB010000050.1:3051-9999 GCA_030018745.1 Desulfatibacillaceae bacterium
TATCTTACAAGGCAAAGCCTACATTGGAGCAGCAAACCAGGCAAGGGAAAAGTTTAAAAGCCAAGTGCCACACCACCCGCGCCCTCCTGGAGTCATCAGGATGATTTGGTCTGGGATTTAGCCCTCTGCACCAACAATTGAGGCAGGGTCAGGCCCTTTTGGGAGGCTTCGAGTTTTAGCATTTCCAGGTCAAAAACAGCCAAAAGCTCCGGCGGGGTTTTTATGCCAAACTCTTTAAAGAAGGCTTCATCAAGCTTTTCCCTGGAGGGATCCTTGTCTGCCACCACCTGGCGTAGAAGAGCCACCTTGGACTGGCCTGTGGGCACCCGAACGCCTGCCGTGACAACGGCTTTTTTGCGCATCTGTGCCCTGAAAAAGCTCTCCAGAACCGGGGAGACTTCCTCCCCCCTTTTTTTCTTGAACTCATCCTGAAGTTTTTCAAGGGAGGGGTTTTCGCTGTTGACCACGGAGCGCACAAGGTCGAGAGCAGATTCGCCGACAGACTTGGCAAGCTTGTCGTGCCGGGCCTGTTTTTCCGAAAGTTTTTTTAAAAAATGGTTCTCAAGCTCCTTGGATGCCCTTTCCCCAAACTCTTCCAGCACAGTTTTGTGCAGGGTCTCCACGGTGGGGTTGTCCTGGGCCACCACGGTCTCCACCAGGGCGAATTTCATTTTGCGCATCAACTTGTCTTTTTTGTCAAAATGATCCATCGCGCCCTGCAAATAAGCTCTTCATACCTAAAGACGGTTTTTAACCGGATAATTCCTCAAAAATTGCAACCAGTTTTTATGCAGGCTCATAAAACTTTTGCACAGCAACTCACCGGGAATTTTCAAAGAACGGATATTAGCGGGATTTTACAAGAAAGTCCATACCCTTAACAGGGGGAACAAGAAATTTTACCACAAAAGAAAAGTGACCAGGCCAAGCTCTTTGGCTTCCAAAACCATTGGAGTTGAACACACCGGGGTCTTGCAATGATAACGCTTTTAAAACAAGCTGTTAGCGCGAAGGCAGCTTCAACAGAAAACGCAAATCCCTTTGGCAGCATCATCATCAGAAGGATTGGAGCATGGCTAAAGCTTGTCAGCCCACGAGATTCGGGGCCTCTCCCTGGCCACGGGGTTGTCTATTCTGCCTTTGGGCCAGCCAAGGGTAAGGGATGTAACAATCTTGAAAGGTTCTTCTATGTCCAGGCTCTTTTTGAGATCCTTATAAAAGGAGATTGCCTTGGCCAGGGAAACATAGCAGGTGCCAAGCCCCAGGGAATGGGCTGCAAGAACCATGTTCTGGCCGCAGATGCCCAGATCCAGATCAACATCGCCGATTCCCCTCTTGTCTGCCAGAAGCAGGATGAGGCATGGCGCACCGAAGAATATGTCGTAATCCGGGTCGGATGCTGCTGCATTTATGCCGCCGCGCGCACGAGGCTCCACCTCGCCGGTTTTAAGGGTCACAAGCAGGGGCAGGATGGCCTGCTGCCAGGCCTTCAGGGAAGCGGATTTGTCGCCGGGGGTCTTTTTCTTGCCCCAGGGGTGTGGAAGCGTGAGCCAGGTTACAATTTTTAGGGCCTTTTTGCAGCGCTCGTTGATTTGCGCAAGGGAAGCAGCATCATCAATCACAATAAACTTCCAGGGCTGGTTGTTGCCTGCCGAAGGCGCAAAGCGGCCGGCCTCGATTACCCTTGCAACAAGCTCGCGGGGCACCTTTTTCTTTTTGTACATGCGCACGCTTCTGCGGCGCAGAATTACGCGCTCGGTCTCGGTGAGCTTGTCAGCATATTCCTCAAAGGGCGTGTTTTCCGGCAGGCCCAGCGGATTAGGCAGGGTCTTGGTGCCCTCAAAAAGGTGAGCGTTTTTCCAGAAGCCCTGGTCAACCCGGTAGTCCCCCTCAATTTTAACCGCGCCGGAGGGACACACGGCCACGCAGTTCTGGCAGGTTATGCACCGGAAATAATCGTAGCGGTCATTGGGGCAGGCCTTTTTGTCTTTTATCTCCAGAAGCTGGATGGGGCAGGAGGTGACGCAGCGGCCACAGCCAGTGCAGACTTCCTGATTCAAGACAAACCGTGCAAACCTGGCCTGGGGAAAGTTGTAGTCCTTTATTTTATTGACAAGCATCTTTTGCCCTTTCAGGAGGGATATCTGCAAAGGCGCTGCCCTGTAAGGCGCAATCCTGATTTTTTTGAAATACACCTCAATTGAATGGCGAGTCAACAAAAAATGAAAAATACTCCCCCATTGAACTGCTATTTTTCAGGAACCGCCATCCAATTTAAGTTTATCAACTTGATTATCAAGCATATTTTTGATCAGCCAGACTATGGGTAATTTTTTATCTTGCCCAATAGCGCCAAAAATATTATGTATAGTGACACGCCAATAAGAGGTGCATTTCCTGCCCTCAAAAGGCCCGTAAAGCTTGGGCAAAAGTACGGGGCTTTTGTATGCGGGAATAAAAAATTGTGCGGGCCTTTTCAACAGGAGCTTTTTTTGCATGGACAATCCAGCCAGGTGGTATCGCATAAGCCAGCTTGAAAAACTCTCCGGTGTGAACCGCCGCACCATTCATTTTTATCTCAAGGAGGGCCTGCTGCCGCCCCCAAGAAAAACCGGCCAGACAATGGCTTATTATGATGAAAGCCATCTGCGCAGGCTTAAAATGATAAGCCAGGCCAAGGGGCAGGGTGCGCCGCTTTTTGCCATAAAGGAACAGCTTGGCAGCATGGAGGACGCCCTGCCAAGAGCACTTGGCAACAAGCTGCCAGCAGGCAAAAAGGCCCTGCCCAAAAGCGCCCAGGGGCAAAAAACCCGCGAGGCTGTTCTGGAAATCGGCTGCCGCCTTTTCCGGAAAAAGGGTTTTGCCAACACAAAGGTTGCAGACATCACCCAGCGCCTGAAGGTGGGCAAAGGCACCTTTTACTTTTATTTTTCCGACAAAAAGGAGCTTTTTCTGGAGTGCGCCCCCCGCATTTTTGCCGAGCTTTTTTCTGTTGGCTGGGAAAAAATCCGCGAGGAGAAAAACCCCCTAAACCGCCTTAAAATGCGCGGGGATCTTGTGCTGCCCGTGCTGGACGAGTTCTGCGCCATTCTTTCTCTGGCAAAGGAGGCAATGGCGGAAAAGGATGAAAAGCTCAAAAAACTCGGCGAGCAGATTTTTACAAGCATCCGCCTTCCTTTGGAGCGCGACATTGCAAAGGGGGTGGAAACAGGCCTGCTGCGCCCCATCAATCCCAAGGTTTACGCATCCATGATGATAGGGGGCATGGAAGGCCTTAACCACCTTCTGTCCACGGAAAAAAATCTCCCCCAAAATGCTTACGAGAATGCAGTTTACGAGCTTTTCACCTTTGGCATGGCCAGAATCGCCCCTGGCAGCAGGGCAGGCTGATGGGCAAATGCAGCGGCCGCCCAAACTAACTACTTACTATATAACTTGGTTCGCTACAAAATACAGAGCGGTCAGACCTGAAAATATTTCATAATCCTTGCCATAGAAGCTATTTTTGGGAAGTGTTCGCTTTTGACTTGACTAGGCGCTTCTATTTTTTTTAAACAGTAATTGACCTCCCGGTCAAACCACCGGGAACCCCATTTTTTTTCAGAAAGGACCCTTCACCATGCGTGATGTTGCTGTTGTCGGGGTGGGCATGACCCGCTTTGGCAAACTTCCGGAAAAAAGCATAAAGGATCTTGTGCGCGAATCCGTCACCGCTGCAATGGAGCACGCGGGCGCAAAGATAGGCGATCTTGATGCCGCCTATGTCGGCAATGCTGCAGCAGGAATAATGACCGGCCAGGAGCAGATAAGGGCGCAGGTCACCCTTTCGGCAATGGGCATAGAGGCAATCCCCATGTACAATGTGGAAAACGCCTGCGCCAGCTCATCCACAGCCTTTCACCTTGCCTGGACAGCCGTTGCTGCGGGCCTATACGACTGCGTCCTTGTATGCGGCTTTGAAAAGCTCTTTGATGAAAACAAGCAGAAATCCTTCATGGCCCTTGGCACAGCAGTGGATGTGGAGATGGTGGCCAAGTTTTTGGAGGATTTTGCAAAGCAGCAGAAAACGGAAAGCATTCTCTCCAAGGATTCGGGCAAGAAAAAAAGCATATTCATGGACATGTACGCCTATTACACAAGGCAGTACATGGATCGCTACAATCTCACCCAGGAGCATTTCGCCAAAATAGCGGTCAAAAGCCACAAGAACGGCGCGCTGAACCCCCATGCCCAGTACCAGAAGGAAGTCACCCTTGAGGAGGTGTTAAACAGCGGGGATGTGGCCTTTCCGCTGACCCGGATGATGTGCTCGCCCATTGGGGACGGCGCGGCTGCGGCCATTCTCTGCTCAAAGGAAAAGGCAGCCCAGTTCACAAATAAGCCTGTGTGGGTTTCTGCCAGCGTTGTGGGTTCGGGCAAGCCCTCATCAGGCCTGGATGACACGCTGACCAAGCGCCTTGGGCCAAAGGCCTTTGAAATGGCGGGAATTGGCCCCAACGAGCTTTCACTCATCGAGGTGCATGATGCCACAAGCCCTTCGGAAATAATAACCATGATAGAGCTTGGAATATGCCCCGGCGAAAAGGCCCCGGAGTGGATAGACACGGGGGTCATGGAAACAACCGGAGCCATGCCCACAAACACTTCCGGGGGGCTTGCCTCCAAGGGGCATCCAATAGGCGCAACAGGCATGGGCCAGATCCACGAAATTATTTTACAGCTTCGCGGCGAAGCAGGCCCCCGTCAGGTGAAAAAACCAAAGGTAGGCATGACCCACAACGGCGGCGGCATACTGGGGGTGGATGCAGCGGCAATGGCCCTGCACATCTTCAAAAATTAGGCCAGCCTCTTCCCACGGGGGATGGGGAGCTTTTCCTGCCGATTTTAAAGCCTTGGCTGACAAGGCATGACCAATAAGGAGGGGGAAGATGGAAGACACCAGCCGTAAATACTGGAACATGGACATTGAGCCAAAGCTGAACACCCCGGCAATGCGGGACCTGCAATGGCAAAAGCTGCAAAAGGCCCTGGAATGGCAGTACGAGAACACGCCCTTTAACCGGGAGCGCTTTGATGCCGCCGGGGTGAAGCCCCAAGACATAAAGAGCCTGGAGGATTTTTCCAGGGCCATTCCGGTTGCAGGCCAGCCCGAAGTGCGCGATGTCATAGGCAAGGTGGGCCTGGACATGCAAAAGCTCATGCTCCATCTTTTCGGCCAGTCGCGGGTGGATGATCTTTATCTTCTGACCACCACTTCAGGCACCACGGGCATTCCCACCCCCTATCCCAACTTCAAAAAGGCCCTAAACGGCGGCAAGGAGCTTATGGGCAGGGCGGCCTGGCGCATGGGCCTGCGGCCCGGCGACAAACTCGCCCTGTGCTTCGGCCTTTCCATGCACGCGGCAGGCACCCCTCAAATTCTCTGGTACCAGGACTTTCCGGGAATAACCATAATCCCCATCGGAGCCGAGGCCGGAACAGAAAAAATCCTCCAGTTCATGCAGCTTTTCGGGGCCAATGCCTTTACCGGAACCCCAAGCCTTGCCCTGCATCTAATTGAGCGCTGCCCGGAGGTATTGGGCATACCCATAAAAAACCTGGGAATCAAAATACTTATTCTGGGCGCAGAGCCGGGCGCTGGCATCCCGGAAGTGCGCTCGCGGCTGGAGAGCGAATACGGGGCCAAGGTTTTTGATGCAGGCGCAGGATACGGCTGCTCCTGCGATCACCCAATTTACCAGGGAATGCACTGGCTGGCTGACGACAAATGCCTTTACGAGCTTATTGACCCGGAAACCAAGGAAGTTGTGCCCATAACCCACGGGGCCACGGGAATCATGGTTGGCACAAGCCTGGAGCCTGAAACAGCCGTTTGGTTTGATATGCGCTTCACTTTAGGGGACATCCACCAGGTTTTCACCGAGCCATGCCCCTGCGGAACAACGGGTTTCCGCTACAAGGTGGTGGGCCGCTCGGACGACATGCTCAAGGTCAAGGGCGTGCCTGTTTATCCGGCTGCCATCGAGGGCGTCATCCACGGCTTTCCCGAAAAACTCACCGGCCATTTTCGCATTATTCTTGATGAGCCGCCTCCGCGGGTGGTTCCGCCATTAAAGCTCAAGGTGGAATATGCCCAGGGTGTTACCCAAGGCGAGCTGCCGGGTCTGGAAAAGGAGCTTTCCGATAAAATGCACAGGCTGCTCAAAATAAGGCCTGCAATCCAGTGGCTTGCACCCAATACATTGAGCCGGGAAACCAAAAAGACCCAGCTTCTGGAAAAGGCATACGAGTAAAAGTAAATAACCGCTTTCCGCGCTATGGCAGGCGGAAAAAACCCGCTTTATGCCTCAAGTGCTTTTTTGTGCTGCAAATTTCAATCGGGCGCTCGCTTTAATGGGGCGGCCCGCTAAATATAAGGAGGTTGACTTGGGCAAAACAGTCGCCGTTACCGGGGCAAACAGCTATTTTGCCTCCACAATGCTGCCGCTTTTGGCAGCAGATGAGGCTGTGGAAAACATAATCGGCATTGATGTAACGCCCAAACGGGCGGATTTTCCAAAGCTCAAGTTCGTGCAGATGGATGTGCGCGACAAAGGCCTTGCCGATGTTTTGAAGGGCTGCCACACGGTTTATCACCTTGCCTTTGTGGTGGCCGAGCGCCACGACAAAAAGCAGACAAACGACATAAACATAAACGGCTCGAAAGCCGTTTTTGACGCCTGCGTAAAAAACAAGGTAAAAAAGGTAATCTACACAAGCTCGGCCACAGCTTACGGCGCGCACAGGGAAAACCCCCTTTCCATCACAGAGGAAAGGCCCTTGAATCCCAACCCGGATTCCTATTATTCCTCCGGCAAGGCCCAGGTGGAGGCCTTTGCCCAGGGGTTTTTTGCAAAGCACCCGGAAATTGTTTTCACAATTTTAAGGGCGGGCCTGTGCGCAGGCCCC
>JASEHB010000625.1 GCA_030018745.1 Desulfatibacillaceae bacterium
CGCCATGGCGGCCAATTACGGCAATGAGTTCCGGGCTTCGGCTGGAGGCCGTAAAAACTCCTTCATCTGCAAGCATGCCAAAACGCTGGGCATTCTGCTTTGAGATGGCGTTAAGCGCCCGTGCAGCATTGTCCCCGTAGCGGGTAATGAGATTTTCAGCAATGCCGGGGTGCTTTATCATGGCATCTGCCGCATTGTCCCCATACCGCAGAAATATGTTGAGACTTCTTGCATCCGAGACAATCGGGACTGCATGATCCCCTTTGCGTGCAACAAGTTTTAAGACATCCTGGGCCTTGTTCCCAGCCTGATCCAGGGCTTCAAACCCGCTGTGCCCTGTCCTGCGCAGGAAGGGCAGAACATCATCCCCATGGCGGGTAACCATCTTTGCAGTTGTTTCGGTAATTTCTGCAACAGATTTGCCTGCGGTTCCCCAGCCAAACTTGCTCAAGACAAACTCGGCGGTTTCGCGCATAGCCTTGCTTGCTCCCGGAAAGGCCTGTGCTGAAGGTGCAACAAGACCCTGGGCCAAAATGGCTGCTGCACAAATTACAAGAATAAGGCAAATTCGGTTTTTCATGGCACAAGCTCCTTTAATGTCTGGTTCCAGAGTTGGCTTTTATGGGATAAAATTCCAGTAAGCTCCTGATGAAGCGCCAGAGAGGCTTCGTCTGCAAGCTGATCCAAAAACTTCAGCAATTCCTGCTCTATTTTGCCTTCCGGGTCAGTAATCCAGTTCCAGATCATATCTGCTGCAATGCCGATGATGATTGATACTCCAAATGTATAAACAGATGCTGTGGCGCCGGCCTTCACCCAACCCATTGATTTTAGAATTTGCAAAAAAACCTGGCCAGCAATAATTGAAGATGCCTCGCTGACCGCTAACCCTTCTAAAGCCCGGATTGCTTCGGTCCGTGACGCAAGCACAAGGTTATTACCCGCTTGTTTAAAAAGCTTGGCCGCCTGGTAAGACTCGCCGGGGGTGAGGCGCCTTCCGAGGATTTCCCTGCGCAGGGCGACTGCAAGCTCATTTTCAACGGCTTCCATGTCATGAATGCATCCCATGATGATTCGGTTCATGGCCGCCTCAAACTCCTTCTCCGTAAAAATATGCTCCCCGAATTTCTCCATGATGTAGGCCTTATGGCTGTTCACGGATGGAGCCGGGGCTTGGGGAGCTTCTCCCAAAACCCATCCCTTTGTAGAATTATATGCCTCTCCAGCCTTTCTGGCAGCCCACTCAAATCCGGGCCTTATCACCCTCCACTTGCCCCGCAGGGAAATTAAATCTTCAGCAAAGGGCCTTGCCCCGGCTTTGCGGGATTGCACAAACCGGCCCAGCTCTTTTGACCTTATGGCAACAGCCTGGGCAGCTTTTTTGTCTGCCTCGTCAATGTGCTGCTGGCAGGCAGCCATAATTTTGGCCTTGCTCCTGGAAGGTGTCTTTATCTCCAGGCCGGGTGAAAGCAAATCCCAGTGAGGATTAGCACCCATCAAAGAGTTAAAGAGCCAGACGGACAAAAGGGCAAAGGCGCCTACGCCGACTGCTGCCACCACAAAAAAGAGAGCTTTTTTCATCTTCCGGCTCATGGCGCCTCCTTTGGTAAAAAGAATATTACCTAAACTCAAACCTTGCCTGTCATCGCGGTAACTTTTTAAACACAATTACCGCCAGCAGCGTAACAACTATTGTGCCAACCTTTTTCCGCATTCCAGATACTTTTCTCTGGCAGGAAGGGCAGAGGCAAAACCCGGCACAAGCTTCAGTTTGTCAATCAGGTCCCTGCGGGTCTGGCCGAATTTCTGGCT
>JASEHB010000626.1 GCA_030018745.1 Desulfatibacillaceae bacterium
CATCCTTTTTGGCCCTGTCATTCGCCCCGCTCCAGGGCTATTTTCAGACGCTGGTATTGCTCCTGGGTAAGGTCCAGAAACTTGACCCCCATGCCTAAAGGAAAGTTTTCGTGGTCATCGGTGCGCTTGCGGGTCCATGCCACCTCGCAGGTTATTTTCATTTCCTTGTCGCTGTCGCCGGGCAGATGAAGGTTGAGGGCAAAGCGCTCCCCGCGGGCAAGGGGCGTGGGCGTCTTTATGTAGAGTCCCCCGCATGAAGCGTTGTGGGAGTAAGCCTCCAGGTGCATGTCCCCATGCTCGTACATCAAAAACCAGGTCTTGGAAACCCTGGGGTCCTTTCTTACAAGGCTCACTCCGGCAACTGCATCCGTGGTCTTTTTGAGCCGCAGGGTAAGGCACTCAAAAAGCTGATAAAGGCCCTGGGACACAGTTGAAAGCTCATCTTCAAGCCTGTTGCTGTCAAGAACCCCCACAGTGGTGGGGCCAAGAGCCTTGGCCGATGCCGAGCGGGGCGTGTCCGTGATAAAGGCCATCTCCCCGAAAATCTCGCCCTCGCGCAGGACCTCGATGGTGAGGCTTCTGCCGCCAACCTCTTTGGTTACAACCACGGCCCCGGAAAGCACCCGGTAAACATCGCCGGATCTCTCGCCTTCCTTGAAGATGATTTCCCCGTCCGAATAATTCTCTTCCCGGATTATGTGAAACACTGTTTTGTCCGCCTTTCTGGTGCGGTGCAAACAAGGCCTGCAAAGGCCTAAACCCTTATTGCACAAAAAACATGGCCAGCATTTCTGCAATGGCAGCAGGCTTTTCAACGCCCTCAATTTCCATGGTGTGGGTGGTGGTGAGCAAAATCCGGTTGCCGGATTTTTCCTCCATACCCGTAAGGCTCAAGGTGTCCCGCAGGCGGCTGCCCACTTTCACCGGATTGATGAAGCGCACCTTGTTCAGCCCGTAGTTCATGGCCATGTATGCCCCCTGGGGAACAACCCCTATGCTCTCGCTGAACTTGGGGATGAGCGAAAGCACAAGAAAGCCGTGGGCTATGGTGGCGCCAAAAGGCCCGTCCGCCGCCATTTTTTCATTCACATGAATCCACTGGTGATCCTCTGTGCAGTCTGCAAAGGCGTTTATTCGGGCCTGGTCTATTGTTATCCAGTCCGTAACTCCAAGATTGCGCCCCAGCATCTCTCTTATCTTTTCCACAGGCAGCACTTCAATCATGGCTCTGGCCTTTCAAAGATTTTTTGTTCGGGTCAATTTCAGAATCTTTTTTTGCGAAAAAGATCCAATTAAAGTTTAGAAATTATCTTTGGCTTAAAATCCGCCGTAAACTTTCTTCTTTTGAAAGCACCTTTTAATCCGGGGCATCAAAACTCCTTTAAGCCATATAACCACTTGATATAATATTTGAAGTTTTTTGAAAAGGGGGTGCGGTGGAAAACTTTTCCCCCGCTTTCTTGTTATTGGGGTCTTGCAATCAGTCCCCTATTATTTTAACAAGCGCCCTTTTTTTGCGCCTGCCATCAAACTCTCCGTAAAAAATCCGCTCCCAGGTTCCCAAATCCAGTTGCCCTGCTGTTATTGCCACCACCACTTCCCGGCCCATAATCTGGCGCTTCATGTGGGCATCTGCATTGTCTTCGCCAACATTGTGGCGGTATTGGGATATTGGCTCATGGGGTGCAAGCTTTTCCAGCCACTTTTCGTAATCTGCGTGCAGGCCCGGCTCATCGTCATTTATAAACACGCTTGCAGTTATGTGCATGGCATTTACCAGCACAAGGCCCTCTTTAACGCCCGATTC
>JASEHB010000627.1 GCA_030018745.1 Desulfatibacillaceae bacterium
AGAATCTATGCAGCCGTCCATAAGCATACTGGAAAGGGGCGTGGGGTGCCAGGCAGCATTGGCCTTTTCCACCCATCTCAAATCCCGCACAAGCTCCTTTAACAAAAAGGCAAGCTGAATGGAAAAGGCGTTTTTCACATCCTCCATGCTTTTCATGCGGTTGGCGGGCATGGTGGCCGCCCCGCTGCGTATGCGCTCTCCAAAGCGCTTTCCGCTGTTTAAGGCCCGCTCAAGGGCAACAGGCACATTCACAAGGGCTGCATCCGTTGAGCCAAAACTTTTGCCCTGACAGCCCGGCTCAACACAGCCTATGGGTGTGTAGTTTCTGGCGTCTTCAAGAGAAAGGCCGTAATTCACAAGGGCCGGAACAATCACATCATCGTTGTAAAGGGCAGGCGTGTTGGCCCCTTTGGCGAGCATCCTGTAAACCGCATCCAGCCAGGATTTGGGGCTTTTTTTGTGTATGCGGGCATGGAAGTTAGGCTCCCGCATCCGCAAATCGCCGGTTATGTCCAGAAGCATATAGCTCAAGTCATTTACAGCATCTTTTCCTTTTTTGTCCGTCCCGCCCACACAAACGGTCTGGTATGAAGGCAGCCCGGAAAACATGCGGTTAACCGCCCTGCTCCAAACAGGCACGGTTTCGCAGAGCTTTATGCAGAAGCAGGCAAGAAGCTCGCGTGCCTCCTGCGGGGTGATTTGCCCGTCTGCAAGATCCTTTTTGTAGTAGGGCCACAAATACTGATCCATGCGGCCTGGGCAGATACTCACATCCAGGCCCTCGTGAACAATGGCAATGTGGGCCAGAAGCACGGACTGGATGGCCTCCTTGAAATTTGTGGCGCCGTGGCAAGGAACCTGGCAACAGGTGCGGGCAATTTCCAGAAGCTCTTTTTTGCGCAGGGGATCGCTTTCTTTGCGGGCCAGATCAAAGGCCAGGGTGCTGTAACGGTTTCCAAATCGGGCCAGGGCTTCCCCGGCAATGATCACAGCGGTCAAAAACTGCCAGGCCTCGCTGTTTGGCGCCTGGTTCCTGCGTTTTTTGCGGGCCGAATCAATTATGCCTTCAACACCTTGTGCAAGAAGCCTTTCATAGTCCGGGGCAAAGTGGGCTATGCCACCAAGTTCATTTATAACCCATTTTTTGAAAAGCGCGTTGCGGGCAATAAAGCCAGGCCGCCCCAAAGCAGACGGGCAGGCCTTCCAGGCCAGGGTTCGGGGCAGCCAGAAAGGCAGATTCCGGGCAAGCTTGAACATATCTGGCGCCGATATTTCCAGAGGGTTTTCCTCTCGTTTGGGAAAAGCGGCAATCTCAACCAGAGCGGTGAAGCCTGCAAGCTGGGGGGCAATCATGCCGCCCACCCGCCGTGAAGTGTAATTGCCCACCAAAAGCTCGTTGTGATGAATGGCAATGCTCTTGTTATCCAGAACAAAGGCCAGGGCTTCAGCCACCTGCACTGCCGGATGCTTTTTCCTGTTATGCCTCTTTTTGGCGTATGCACTCCACAACAGCGTCCGCTCCGGGCATATTCCGGGTATGGCGCTTCCCACAGCCTGCTTGAGGGCGCTTATGCGATGGCTGGATTGTTCCTGGGCAGGCTGTTGAAGCTTTTTTTTGTCATCAGCGCTGTAAGCAAGTGTAAGGGGCATTTTTTGCTCTCACTTTTTTAATGACAGGCGCAATTGCTCATATAAGGGGACCAGATGAGTATAAGCCATGCAGGACACATAGTGCAACAGCAGGAAGAAAAACAGCCCCGGTGGTTTGCCGGGGCTGTTTGGGTGCTTTTTGAGGAGATGTAAA
>JASEHB010000628.1 GCA_030018745.1 Desulfatibacillaceae bacterium
CGGCTCGGCCCTTGTACACATTACCAGAATGTCAGATTAAATTGTAGCTATTGCACTTTATTTTCGATGGCTTTTTGCCGCTTGGGAACAACGAATTTTTGTCTCGGCACAACAATCTTTTGCCCTGACCCGCTAAAAAGCGAGTTTTTCAGGGTCGACTATCCTAACATCAGCGTTCTTGAGCGTTTGGGTGAATTCATGGCTCGTGAACTGACTTCCCTGATCCGTGTTGAAGATTTCCGGCGTCCCATGGCAAAGAAGCGCTTCCTCCAGGGCATCCACACAGAAATCGACATCCAGGGTGTTCGACAGCTTCCAGCTCAATACTTTCCGGCTGTGTCAATCCATCACTGCGACCAGGTACATGAAGCCCCCGCGCATTGGGATGTAGGTGATGTCCGAACACCACACTTGATCAGGCCTACAAATCGTGAGGTCCCTCAAAAGATACGGATACACTTTATGGCCAGGGCCAGGTACCGAAGTCCGGGGCTTTGGATAAACCGCCCTTACGCCCATGAGCCTCATCAGCCGCCGCACCCGCTTTCTGTTGACACTGTAGCCTTTTCGGCACAAGCACCGGGTAACCTGGCGCGAACCGTAGCTTGGCGATTTTAGCACCAGCTCGTCGATTATGCGCATGAGCTCCAGATTAAGGGCGCTCTCGCACTTCTCTTCACGATAATGGGTCGAGCGGCTGACGCCAAGAAGCTTGCACTGCCCGACTATTGAGAGCCTGTGTTTAGGTTCGACAAGTGCCTTCCTCCGGTCGTGGCTCAGCGCCCGAAGGCTTTGGATAAAAAATCGTTTTCAACGGCAAGCCGCCCTATCTTGGCATGCAACTCCTTGATTTGGTCCTCTTGCGATTTCTCGTTGCGGGCCTTCCCGTTTGAGAAAATCTCGGTCAAACCCTCCCGCGCCTGGCTTTTCCATTTGGCAATCATGTTCGCGTGTGAAGTGGACCCCATTTGCAGGACAGGTTGGCGGCCAAGTTAAGGTGGGTCGGCTTTTTTGTTCAGGCCGCTGATTTGTTGTTGCAACCCCTGACGGCTGTCCGGCGCGAACGGCCAGCGGCCGAGAATGGCCCATTATGGCTCGCCGGAGGCCGCCGCCCACAGGTCAGTCAAGCTGCAAGCTCAATCACACATGCTTGTTGTGCTCGCTCGCCTGCGGGCGATATCATTCATATTTGCATCCAAATTTCGTGCCTTTGCGGTTAAACCCTCATCAAAAAAAATAGGGGCAATATTACGGGGAGCAAGATTCTTTTCCATTTATAATGGGTAAAACTTTCCGAGCCGAAGTGTTATACCAAGTTGCAACCAGTGAAGTAGCGTTGCCGTCATTTAAGGCCTTATGCCGGTGTTGAAGCCCTTGCCGTTGTTTCGCTTAGAATCCATGTAATGCATTGTCGAAGGCTTTGATTTTATTTCAATAAGGATAAAAGCTCAATTTTATTCTGGATTCCCGCCTACGCGGGAATGGCAGCCTGTGGGCTGGATTTCAAGCCCACAGCGCCAATGATGGTTGCTGTGCCGGAATGTAATCTTACTCCATTGGTTGCAACTTGGTATTAGCGCCATTCTTGGTCAATTGCGACTTTTCGATATGGAAATAAATGCTGCTTCCGGCAATAAATTATTCTTTGCTTGAAAAAAAATAATAAAAATTTTTCCTCAATCATAAAGGCTGGTTAAACAAGAATAGCTCTCATTGTCGGCCTTTTGCCAGAAAAAAGCCCTGGTTAACGCCTTGTGTCAGAAAACCACTTATTGTATATTATTCAACGAGTGTAAA
>JASEHB010000629.1 GCA_030018745.1 Desulfatibacillaceae bacterium
CCGAAATAATGCAGCCCTGGTTTTACTTTTCCTTCATGGAAGCAAAAAATCTTGAGAAAAAGCAGCAAAAGGATGCCATCACCAGCGAGCTGATGACCGAGCAGGTCTTTGCAGCAATCTTAAAGGAAGGCCAGCAGACAGGCGATTTTGCCCCCACAGACCCGGACATGACCGCAGCCCTCATAAAGGCCCTGCTTCAGGAGTGGTATGTTAAACGGTGGAAGTACCGCTCCAGGCAAATATCCGTTGAGCAATATGCCAGCTTTGTTCTGGACTGGGTGAATGCCTTTGTGCGTCCTGCCCAAAAACAGCTCATGCAGAATAAGGATTGACTCCCCATGACCCAGGCGGATTTGACAGACAAGCCAAAGCAGACAAGAGAAGGCGAGCAGCTTGATGCGGCAAAGGTGGAGCAGTTTTTAAAGGACAGCATAAAAGGCCTTTCCGGCCAGCTTTCCATAAACCAGTTCCCTTCCGGCCATTCCAACCTTACCTACCTTGTGAGCGTTGGCGACAAACAGCTTGTGTTAAGACGGCCGCCCTTTGGCAAAAAGGCAAAAACAGCCCACGACATGGGCCGGGAATTCCGCATCCTTTCCGCCCTGCACCCGGTCTTTCCCTACTGCCCAAAGCCCTTGGCCTACACAGATGACCCGGCAGTAATGGGCTGCCCTTTTTATGTGATGGAGCGCATAAGCGGAATAATTCTGCGCAAGGATTTGCCAAAAGGCCTTGCCCTTGACCCAAAGCAGGCGGCAGCCCTGTGCAAAGAGCTTATGGACATACACATAAGCCTGCACAAGCTTGATTACAAAGCCATAGGCCTGGAAGACTTTGGCAAGCCTGTGGGCTATGTTGACCGACAGGTTGACGGCTGGTCCCGGCGCTATCGGGATGCCCGCACGCCGGATGCCCCGGACTTTGAAGACATAATGGCCTGGCTGGACAAAAACCGGCCTGTGGGCCAGGCCCGTGCAGCGGTAATCCACGGGGACTACAAGTTTGACAATGTTGTGCTGGACCCGGCAAACCCGCTTAAAATCATCGGGGTTCTGGATTGGGAGATGGCCACCATAGGAGACCCACTTATGGATCTGGGCTGTTCTTTGGCCTACTGGGTGCAAAAGGGCGACCCTGCGGAAGTGGAGCAGATCCGCATGATGCCCACAAACATTGATGGAGCCATGACCCGCCGTGAGCTTGTGGATTATTACCGCCAGCAGACCGGGCTTGCCATTGACAACTGGCCCTTTTACTTCACCTTCGGCCTTTTCCGGCTGGCAGTCATCGCCCAGCAGATTTACTACCGCTTCTATCACGGCCAGACAAAAGACAACCGTTTTGCCATGATGATCTTTGCTGTCCACATCCTTGAAAAAGCCGCCCAACAGGCCGCAGAGCAGAAATTCTGATTCCCGCTGGCAGAAGCGCCCTGTAAACGCCTTCGACAGCGCCCTGCATAGGTTCAAAAGCCTGTTGTTGGGTGAACCTTGCGCTTAAAGCGCAAGAACCACCCAACCTACGGATTTTACGCCCCTTTCTCCTTCAACCAACGGCCCACAGGGCGGTTCCGGGGAAAGGATAGCAAGGCGTTGGTTGTTTTTCTCCTCAACTGCAAGCGCATGGGGCGGGTCCAGGGATTTGTGGTTTTTCTTTTTCAACCACAAGCGAGCTGGGCGGGTCCAGGGAATTTTGTTTTCTCTTTTCCTCCACCCCACAAGCCCACAGGGCGGTTCCAGGGAAAGGATAGCAAGGCTTGCGGGAGTGCGCCGGGACGAAGGTGTACTGTTGGTAC
>JASEHB010000051.1 GCA_030018745.1 Desulfatibacillaceae bacterium
TGAAAAAGAAAACAGCAATTATCAGCCACGAAAAACACGAAAAGCACGAAAAAAAAGATAAAGCAGCCAACTTGCTGTCTCGTCCGTAAAAGCGGTGATCCACGCAAAAGGTCGTCATTGGCATTTCAGCTTACACTTGTGCACACCAACTGACGATCCGTTAACCGCCCTGCCAGTTTGTGGTTACCAACCCCAAATGCTTCTATCCCTGTGCAGGGTCTGGATATGTCTAACCTTTTGGCTTCCACCTTTTGGATATTTCTTCATATTGGCTTATTATTTGCCTGCACACGGCCTTTTCGTCAAATCTTTCAAGAACAAGCTCTCTGCCCGCCTTTCCCATTTTCCTTCGCAGGGGGGCGTCTCCCATCAGCCTGCAAAAGGCATCCGCCAAAGCCTGGGCATCCTTTTTGGGCACAAGCAGCCCGGTTTTCCCTTCAATAACCACATCCTGGCAGCCTTCAACAGCCGTGGCCACAACAGGCCGCTCCATTGCGCCCGCCTCCAGCAGCACGCGGGGCAGGCCCTCCCGGTAGCTGGGCAGGGCAATCACATCCGCATCTGCAATGAATGGCCGCACATCATCTGCGCTGCCAAGCCATTCAACAGCACCATCCTGCTGCATGGCGGCAATCTCATCATCATTGAAGGCGGAAGGGTTATGGGTGTCAACAGGGCCAAGCAGCAAAAAGCGGCAATCCGGGGCCTTTTGCCTTACCAGCCTTGCAGCCTCAACAAACTCGGCCACGCCCTTGTCCTTTAAAAGCCGTGAAACCATGAGCACGGTGAATGGCCTTTTGCCTTGGGGCGGGCTGGCAGGGGCAAAATGGGAGCAGTCAACCCCCTCGCCGGGCAAAAGCAGGGCCTTTTTGGGCGAAACCAGGCCGCCTTCCACAAAAACAGCCCTGTCCTGGGGGTTTAAAAAGAACACGGTTTGGGGCAAAAGCAGGGCAACCCTGTACATGGCCTCCACCACAAGGCGCAGCCACGAGCCTTTTTCGCGGGTGAAAACAAAGCCAAGCCCGGTGACAGTGCTGATGATTTTTTTTGCGCCTGCAAGCCTTGCTGCAACAGCCCCGTAAATGACCGGCTTTATTGTGAACAGGTGAACAATATCAGGCCTGGTCTGCCGGGCAAGCCTGTAAATGGCAAAAAACAGTTTTATGTCGCCGGTTGGGCTTATGCCCTGTTTATTCACAGGAAGCTCAACAAATTCGGCCCCGGTCTGCCGGATTCGCTCTTCAAAGCCGTCTGCCCTGCCAGCGCAGATGACCGTGTGGCCGAGGGCTATAAGCTCGCGGATAAGCCCTGCCCGGAAGTTGTAAAGGGTCCAGGCGCAGCGGGATATGAGAAGTATTTTAAGCGGCATGGCAAGAACCGGGTTTTAAGGGATTTTTTTTATTGAATCAGCTCAAAAGCCTGCTGCGGCATAAGGCTGTCGGCCCGGACCGTTTTTTTTAACAACCTGCATCCATTTGTCTGCTGCAAAGCCCTTAAAAGGGGATTGCCCCTTTGATTTTATGGAGACTGGGGGGCATCCGGAGAAATCTTGGAGCTTTCCGGCCTGGCGGCAAGGGGAGGGGGGGCATCCTTGAAACGGATGACGATTTCGCCTTCCCCCACAAGGCCCATTTCATCGCGGGCAAATGATTCCACAAAGGCCGGGTCGTTTTTCAGCCTTTCTATTGTGCGGACAAAGCGCGCGTTGTGCCTCTGCATATCCGCGTTAACAGCCTCAATGCGGGCCTTTTCCTTGGACATTCGCCACATGACCACAAGCCCCCTGTTGCCAAAAACCACAACAAAGAAGAAAACCAGCACCCCAACAAAAAGCGCTGTCAGTATGAGGTTATCCTTTGTTTCCATGCCGCCTCAACCGCCCTGTGGCAAGTGCCTGAAACGAAAAATACTCCGGGCTTTTAAGCAATCTGGCGCAAAGGGCAAAAACAGCGCCCCCAAGAATTATGCAGCCAAAAACCCCGGCAAAAAGCCGCCCAAAGCCCACCGGCCCAAAACCCAGAAAAAGGCTGCGGCCAATGGCCACCGCTGCACCCATGACAAGCGCGCAGAAAAGCGAGCGCATAAATGAGCGCAATATAGCACGCCCGCCGATAAAACCCAACCTTTGCTTGAGCAGCCACATGAGCACAAAAAGGTTAAGGCTGCTTGCAAGAGAAATTGCCAGAGCAAGCCCATTGTGCAGCATAGGCCCCATAAGGGCAAGGGAGAAAACAATATTTGCTGCAAGCGAAAGCACCGCAACCCGCATGGGTGTTGAGGCATCCTGCAGGGCATAGAATACGGAAACCACAATCCGCACCGCAGCAAAGGCCGTAAGGCCCACAGCATAGTAGAAAAGGGCCGAGGTGGTGGCCCTTGTGGTGGCCGGGTCAAAGGCCCCCCGCTCCAGAAGAAGGGCCACAATGGGCTGGCCAAGCACCATAAGGCCCACCGTGGCAGGCAGCATGATAAAGAAAATCAGCCCCATTGCATAGGAAAAGCTGTCTTTCAACCCGTCAATATCCCCTTCCTGGGCATGGCGGGAAAGGCTTGGCAGGGTGGCCGTGGCAAGGGCAATGCCAAAAATCCCCAGGGGGAACTGCACAAGGCGGTCAGCATAATAAAGGTAGGCCACAGAGCCATCCGGCAGCAGGGCTGCAAGCTGGGTGCCCACAACAATGTTTATCTGGTAAACCGCAGCCCCCAGCACCGCAGGCCCCATGAGCGCCCCCACCTTTTTCATGGCAGGGTGCCACAGGCTTCTGCCCTTCCACAGGCGCACGCCGTGGCGCACAAGAAAAGGAAACTGAAAGCCAAGCTGCAAAAGCCCGCCTATGAGCACGCCCACTGCAAGGCCGTAAACCGGCTCCGTTAGCCAGGAGGCCAGAAAAACAAGGGATAAAATCATGCTCACATTTAAAAGCAGCGGAGCTGCCGCAGGGGCCGCAAAATGCCCCCTCACATTGAGCACGCCCATGCAAAGGGCCACAAGACCTATGAAAAATATATATGGAAAGACCATGCGGGTAAGGGAAACGGTCAGCGAGAGCTTTTCCGGGTCTGCGGCAAAGTTCCAGGCCATGCCGTAGCGCACAAGCCAGTAGGCCCCAATCATGCCAAGAACCGTTACAGCAAAAAGCACAAGTGCAAGCAGCTTAAAAGAGGCCCCTGCAAAGCGGTCGGCCTCCTCAATGCCCTGTTTGGCCGTGACCTCCGTGTAAACCGGAATAAAGGCCACGGTGAGCGAGCCTTCCGCAAAAAGCCTTCTCAAAAGGTTGGGTATGCGGAATGCCACCACAAAGGCCTCTGCCGCAACGCCGGACCCAAAGTAGGCGGCCATCACCGCATCGCGCACATAGCCCATTATGCGCGAAAGAAATGTGGCAACGCCCACCACGCCGCCTGCGCGTATCATTTTGGCCTTTTCAGACAAACAAAGCTCCTCCCGGCTCCATGCAAACGGATTATCCCCTTGTCCGCCCTTTCATAATCCAAACCAGGCCTTGATGCAATGAGGCTTTGTCTGTTAAACTGCCCAAAATCCTTTTGCCTTTAGCCGTGCTTGCAGACCCTTGAAAACTCATTTGCGGGAAAACCCTTAAAAAGCCGTCATTCCTGCGGATGCTTTGAATCCGGAATAAAACAAGCTGTTATTCCCATTGAAAGGCTTTTGTCTTCAAGCGCGACAAAAAAACTCTTTTTCTTCATTTTCTAACGGCGGGCCATGGGCGCATTTTCCTTTATTCATGCTGCGGATATTCACCTGGACAGCCCATTTGCGGGCATAACGGCGCGGGCGCCGGGCATTGCCGGGGTCTTGCAGCGGGCCACCTTCAGGGCGCTGGACGCGCTGGTTGATCTGGCCCTGTCCCGGCAGGCGGACTTTGTTGTGCTTGCAGGGGATGTTTTTGACTGGGCGGATAAAAGCCTTGCCGCGCAACTGGCCTTTGCCGATGCAGTTGGCCGCCTGGAGGAGCCGGGCATTGCCGTGTTTGTGGTCTGCGGAAATCATGACCCTGCGGCTGGGCGCAGTTTTTCCGTGGATTTTCCCGATAACCTTGTTGTGTTTCCGCACGAGGAGGTTGAAACGCACATTGTTTCCCGCAGGGGAAGGCAGATTGCAGCAGTATCGGGCATAAGCTTTCAAAAAAATGCCGAGGCCCGCAACCTTGTGGCCCTTTTTCCAAAGGAGCACCCCGGCCTTTTTTCCGTGGGGCTTGTTCATGCCAATGTGGGGGGCGCAACAGGCCACGAAAATTATGCCCCCTGCCTTGTTTCGGACCTGGACAACCCTGCCATTGATTACTGGGCGCTAGGCCATGTGCACACAAGAAGAACCCTGCGGGAGAGGCCTTTGGCAATTTATCCGGGCAACACCCAGGGCCGCAGCTTTGCAGAAACCGGGCCGCGGGGCTGTTATTTTGTGCAGGTTGAGGGCGATAAAATCCAAAGCGAGTTCTGCCCCCTTGATGCTGTTCGCTTTCTGGAAGAGGAGCTTTCCATTGCGGCAATTGGCTCGATAAACGCCCTGGAGTCGGCCGTTTTTGAGAAGATTGAAAAAATGGAAGAGCTGGCCGACAGGAGGCCGGCTGTCTGCCGGGTAACCCTTGCGGGCCGGGGGCCGCTTTACGGGGAACTCAAGGGCACAGACGAGTTGGATGCACTTCTGGAAAGGGCGCGCCAGAACTTTGAGGGCAGGGAGCCTTTTGTCTGGGTGGAGCGCATAAGAAACTGCTGCCTGCCGGAAATTGACCTTGAAGCCAGGGCAAAGGGCGATGACTTTGCAGCCCAGGTGCTTGCCCTTGCAAAAAAAATGCAGGAAGACCCGGAGGCCATGCAACGCATGGAGGGAAAAGCCCTTTCCCCTCTTTTTGATGACAGCCGCATAAAAAGGGCCATAAGCCCCTTAACTGATGACGAGAAAAATGAAATCCTCCAACAGGCCCGCCTTGCCTGCCTTGAGCTTCTGGAGGAGTCCCTGTGAAAATATCCTCCTTTGGCATAAACGGCTTTGGCATATTTGCAGATGTCCTGGTGGAGGGGCTTGAGCCGGGCCTCAATGTGTTTGTGGGGAACAACGAGGCAGGTAAATCCACGCTTCTGGCTTTTTTCCGCAGCGTGCTTTTCGGGTTTCCGGATGGCAGGAGCAGGGAAAATCCCTACGAGCCTCTGGCCGGGGGGAGGCATGGCGGCAGAATTATTTTTGAGCATCAAAAGGAGGGCGCATTCACCCTTTCAAGGTACAAGGAAATCCGCGGTGAAAAGCTTTTGCTGGAATTTGCAGACGGCCGCAGGGGAGGGGCCGCTGACCTTGCCCGCATAACCCACGGCATGGATCGCAATGCCTATTCAAATGTGTGGGCTGTTGGCCTTGCCGAGCTTGCCACCCTCAAAAACCTCACGGGCGATGATGTGAAGGGCGCTTTGCTGGGCGCAGGCATGGGAGCGGCTGTCAATGCAGTCCCCCGCGCCCGGCAGGAGGCCAGAAAGCAGATGGACGCCCTTTTTGCCAAAAAAGGCAGCAGGGCCATCAACCAGCTTTTGCAGCAGCTTGATAAGGTCAACGCTTCAATTGACAAGGTTTTTTCCCAAAGCGGGCAGTACAAAAAGCTCAAAGAGGAATCCTTGAGCCTTGCCGGGCGCATTGAGGCGGCCTGGCAGGAAAAAGATGCTGTCCAGGCGCGGCTTTTTCACTGCGATAGGTTGCTGGGCCTTTGGGATGACTGGATTTTGTGGGGCGAGGCTGTGCAAAACCTGGAAAAGCTGGCCCACCTGCCAAAAGACTTTCCGATGGATGCCCTTTCCCGTTTTGGGGCCGTCAATGAAGGCCTGGAAAAGGTTGGGGAGCAAAAAAAGGAAAATCAGGCCCGTTTGGAGCAAAACGCCCTGGAGCTTGCCCAGTGCAGGCCGGACAGTCTGCTTCTGGAAAAGGAGGCGGCCATTTCCGCCCTTGCCCAAAGGGCAAAGACCCACGAGCAAAATCTTGAGCACATTGAGGAAAGCAAAAACTCCATTCATGCAAAGGAGGATTCCCTAAAGGAGGTCCTGGCAAGCCTTGGCCCCGGCTGGACAGAGGAAATGGCCGCAAAGGCGGACCGCAGCCTTTTTGCCCAACAGCAGATAGCCGCCTGCGAGGAAGCGCTCTCAAGAGCCAGACGACAGGCGGATCTTGCCGGGCAGGCCCTTAAATCCGCTGATGCCGATTTTGAAAAAGCCTGCCAGGAGCGTGCCTCCCTTGAGGGGCAAATCAAAAACCTGCCGGATAAGGAGCAGAGTTTTGACGAAGCTGCCTGCGAAAAGCTTATGCGCGGTCAGGACAGGTTTGTTGATCTGGCAAGAAGAATACCTGCTCTGGAAAGCCAGCAGGCAGCCCTTGCCGCGCAGTTGGAGCAGTCGGCCCGGCAGGTGTCGGCCTCCTTTGGGCCGGAGAATCTTGTCAACCTGGACCCATCCGGCCATGCCCAGTTGCAGGCCGGGCAGATTGAAAATGAGCTTTCCAGAACGCAAAACGCCATCGAAACAGCCCAGGAGCTTCTGGAAAAGGCGCAAAATCAGCTGACTGCAAAGGATAAGGCGCTTTATGAAAAAGCCCGCCTGCTTGATGAGCAAAAGGCTTTAAAGCCCCTGGACAGCCAGCAGATTGAGCAGGCCCGCAGCAGGCTCAACAAGGCAAGGCCCATTGCAGCAGAGCTTGCCGCAGCAAGGCTTGGCGCAAATTTGCCCGCATCCGGCCCCGACCGCCCTGCAAGGCTTGCGGCCCTTGTCTGGCTTGGGGTTTCCGCAGTTTGTGCAGGCGGCATTCTGGCCCTGTGGGCAGCCCTGGCTGATTTGGGCGCATTTGCACTTGCGGCAGGACTTGGCCTTGCCGGTGC
This sequence comes from Desulfatibacillaceae bacterium, assembly GCA_030018745.1. Lineage (GTDB taxonomy): Bacteria > Desulfobacterota > Desulfobacteria > Desulfobacterales > Desulfatibacillaceae > JAGVAW01. The sequence goes on from JASEHB010000051.1 coordinate 6,873, forward strand.
AGGCATTGCCTGGCTTGTATTGCGCCAGGTCAGCCGGGCCAGGGCGCAGGCCGTCCGGCAGAGGATTGCAGCCCTTGAAAATGACCTGGCGGAAATCCTGGGGCAACCCGGCCCCTTTGACCAGGAGCTGATGAGCCGCCTTGAAGAAGAGCTTTCAAGTGCAGGCGCAAAACTTGCCCGGATACAGATTTTAGAGGACGCCCATTCAGATGCCTGCCAGGAGGCCCAAACCTGCAAGGATGACCATCAGCTTGCCCTTAAAAGGCTTGAAAGGGCTGTTGAGCAGCAGAAGAAGGCAAAAGATGACTGGCAGGCCCTGTGCGCCGGGCTTGGGCTTGGCCCCATAAGCCCCCAGGAGCTTCGCCTTGTTTTTCGGAGGGCGGAGCAGGCTGGCGATGCTGCAAACAAAGCCCGCGAAATGGCCCGCCAGATGCAGGAAGAAAAGGCCTGGTTTGGGGTTTATCTTGCGGATGCACAAAAGCTGGGGGCCTTTGAAGGCGACTTGGGCGATATTGATGTGAGAAATCTTTCCGGCCACAAGCTTGAGGCCCTTGCCCAGGCCCTGGAGCGTTTCCTTGAAAAGGTGCGGCAGGCCAAGGATGCAGCCCGTCAGCAAGAGGCGCTTGCCAGGGATCTGAAAAAGGCTGCCATGCAGGAGGAGCAGGCAGGCAGGGTGCTTGAAAAATGCCGCCAGGAGAGCCTCAAGGCAGCCGCCGCCACAGATGAAGCCCGCACGGCCTGGGAAAATTGGCTTGAAAAAAGGCGTCTGCCAAAGGGCCTGGACTTTGCCGGGGCAAGGCAGGCCCTTTTGCACATGGAAAAAGCAGCCCGGCTCAAAAACGAAATCAGCAGCCTCAAAGCTGCCAGTGCTGCAAGGCAGGAGGCTGCGGCGGCCTTTATAAAAGAGGCAAAAAGCCTTTTTGAAGCCCTTGGCATTGTGCCTGATGAGGCCATCCTGTTAAGCCGGTCCGTGCTGGACCTTGACCAGAGGGCCGAGCAGAACAGCAAAAATGCAGTCAGGGCGCAAGGGCTTGTATCTGCAATGGATCAGCTAAAGGTTCAGGCAGAGAGCCTGGCAGCCCAGGCCGAGGAGCTTGCCGACCGCAAAAAGGAGCTTTTTGCAGCAGCAGGGGCGCAAGATGAGGAGGATTTCCGGCGGCTGGCCGAGCAGAAAAAGCGCCAGGAGCATTGGGAGGCAGAAAGGGACAGGGCTTTGCTTTCCATGAAAAAGCTGGCCGGAGCGCCTGATCTGGCCCCCTTTTTAACGGCCCTTGAAGAAACAGCAAAGGAGGCCCTTGCCCTGGAAATTGAAAGGGCCAAAGCCGCCATTGCAGAGATTGACCGCCAGATAGAGCATCTTCGCAATTCAAAGGCTGCTGCGGACGCGCAGAGCAAGGAGCTTGCAAAGGCGGGCAATTTGAGCGCCCTGCTTGGGGAAAGGGAGGCCGTAAAGGAGGAAATCCGCCTTCTGGCCCAAAGGTGGGCAAAATATGCAGCCTGCGGCTTTCTTGTGGATGAGGCTGCCAAGAGCTTTGAAAAGGAGCATCAGCCCCAGGTGTTCAAAGATGCAGGGGCCTACTTTGCTGCTGTCACAAAGGGCCGTTACAGGGGAGTGATGGGCCTTGTGGATGAAAATCTTGTGGAGGCCGTGAGCGCAGACTTTAAGCGCAAACCGGTTGAGGCCCTTTCGCGGGGCACAGCCGAGCAGCTTTATCTTTGCCTGCGCCTTGCCTACATAAAAAAAAGACTCAAAACCGGCCTTCCTGTGATCATGGATGATGTTCTGGCCAATTTCGACCCTAATCGTGCCGCAGCATTCGCAAGGGTTCTCTGCGATTTTGCTTCAGAAAATCAGGTTCTTTTTTTCACCTGTCATCCCAAAATCGCCCGGCTTTTTGCGGCAATAGCCCCCAAAACGCCTTTTTTTGCCATGGACGGGCAGGGCATTGCGCCAGCATCATCCTGGCCCTTATAAGCCAAAACACAGTATTGCTTGTTGCTTTCCCGTTAGATTGTGGTATAAGGCCCTATTGAAAAAACATTAAGCTTGCGGTTTTTTGCAGACAAGACCCATTTTTTTACTTAATAATGCTGCTCTCAACAGTTATTGCAGATTCAGGCCGCAAAGGTTTTTTCTTTTCAGACAGAAAGGCCTGGGGCCTTCTGGCCGGCCAGGCATAAAAAACTTTAAGCAAATTGCGGCAGAAATTTTTTTTTACCCGAACAGACATTGCCCGGCAACTATATGGAAATAGTCAAGGCGTATGTTAATCCAGACTTCACAGCCCTTCTGGTATGCCCCCACTGCGGCATGAGCCGGTCCACCAATGTTGAAAAATACGCCGAGAACAAAGACCCCCTGCGGGTGAAGTGCAGGTGCGCGGTCATCTACGGGGTGAACCTGGAGTTCAGGCGCCAGTACCGCAAAAAAACCAACCTGCCCGGCCGATATACCATAATGGGGCCGCCCAACCGCATAGGCCCAATGATTGTGGTCAATGTTTCAATGGGCGGAATCGGCTTTGTGACCAAGGGCATAAACCCCCTCAAGGTGGGCGACAAGGTGGAGGTTGATTTCAAGCTTGATGATGTCAACCAGTCGCAGGTCAAAAGAAACGCTGTTGTGCGCGTGGTTGACGAAAGCTTTGTGGGCGTGCAGTTCACAGGCCAGTCGGGCGTTTATGATGCAGCTCTGGGCTTTTACCTGCGGGGATAGAAAAACCCGCCCCCCTTCCTTCTCTCCGGCATTTTCAGGCGCAACAAAAGGCCAAAACAGCAATTCCCGCCACAACCCACACAAAACAAACAAAAAACAGCAAATTTAACCACGAAAAGCACGAAACACACGAAAAAAAACAGATTCGTGGGTTGGGTGGTTCCTGCGCGTAGCGCAGGGTTCACCCAACGAATGCTATGCTCATTCCTCGCGCGCGCGCCTTGCATACGCACCACCTGGACCCGC
>JASEHB010000052.1:0-540 GCA_030018745.1 Desulfatibacillaceae bacterium
ACCAAGCAATGATTTGTGTGCAATAACTTTTATGTTAAAAAGGTAATAAGCCGCAACACCAAGTCATTTCAAATTGTTCCGTATTAAATAATCCTGGTTGGCCATAATTGATTTATTGAGTGCTTATAGGGCGGCACAATTTTTCAAAAATAAGGCAACGAATTTATCCTGATAGATTTTTCATTGATATTATCTCCAGCCGTCTTGATGGTCCACAAGCCTTGCTTTCATGCGCGCCCAACAAATTTTGGGCTGTTCTTAAAAAAACGCCCCTCACCAAGTGACACTTGATTTTCCTGTTGCTATTTGCAATCTTACCCGTGGAAAAGCTGGTACACCTGTGCCGGTGTGTCCAATGCGGGATGTTTGTTTTGCTGCCTGCCGAAAAAGCTTTCGCTCGATGCAGCAGCTTTGATAATATTCAAGGCATTCAATTTATATGGGGAAGGGGAAGTGTGCATCCGCTTCTTGAATTTATAAGCCATCACGAATCGCGGGTTCTTGCACGCCTGGTTCATTATGCAGGCACCCGTGGATACG
>JASEHB010000052.1:550-9799 GCA_030018745.1 Desulfatibacillaceae bacterium
CCTGGAGGGCCTCCATTGCGGGTCTTGTGGAGAACATGGGACTGGCAATGGATTTTTTTGCCCAGGAGGGCCAATCCGCGCCGAACCCGGATTCTTCTGCGGATCCCATTGCCGGGTTTGTGCTTCAGGAGGCCCGCAAGCACCGGGCCAGGGGTGTTTCCCTGGGCCTTTTTCTTGGGCTGATGAAGTATTTCCGCCATGCTTTTCTTGATGTGGCTGAAGAGGCAGGCGTTGATCTTGAAACCCAAAAGCTGTGGCAGCTTTTTTTAAACCGTTATTTTGACAGGCTTGAGCAGGGCCTTGAGCCTGCATGGCCTCAAAAGCTCTCCGCGCTTGTGCCAGGGGGCGGCAAAAAAGGCCCCCAGCCAGGCGCAATTACAAAAGACAAATACCTCACCGTGTTTGAAAGCCTTCACTCTCCTGCCATTCTCTTTGACTCCAACAACCAGATTCACAATGCCAACCAGGCCTTTTGGGAGCTTTTTGACATTCCGGCCATTTCCGGCAAATCCAAGGCTGCAAAGCCCCAAAAAGACAAAACAGCCGCAATTCTTGTTGAGGAGGTCATTGGTTTTGCGGCAAGCCGGGCAGGGCATTACACAACAGAAAAATCCCTTGAAACAAAAAAGGGCCTACGGGTTTTTGAGCTGTGCTTCAGAGAGCTGAAAACTTCAAACAGATCTTCCTCTGAAACAATTCTCCTTTTGCACGACATAACCGACCGCAGGGCTGCTGAAACAATACTTGGCGGCCTGACAGGCATTGTGGCCGAGGATGAAACGCTGGCTTTCGACAGCGAGGAGCGCAGGAGCATAAAGACCTGGCTGCGCCAAAGCGAGGAAAGCCTCCGCTTTTTGGTGGAAAATCTCAATGTGGGCATTTTTTTGCTGGCAGACGGGCCTCAATGGAAAATCCGCCAGGCAAATACGGCCTTTGCCAAAGCCTGCGGATATGCCTCTGTTAACGAAATACTCGATAAAACCCTTGTGGAGCTTGGCCTGAAACAGGCTGACTGGGCAAATTTGCTCAAGCAGGTAACAAAAAAGGGGCATGGCTGCACGCAGAAACTTAAATTGAAAAAGGCCGACGGGACAACCATGACCGGCTCATGGACCCTTGCCCCGGCCCATGCCCAGGACAAGAAACCTCTCTGGCTGGTGGGAAGCCTTGAGGACATCACCCAGAGCGAAAAAATTGTCGAGCGCATAGAGAACGCCAAAAAGGAGTGGGAGCGCACCTTTGATGCTGTTAAAGACCTTATAATGATACTGGACAAGGATTATAAGGTTGTCCGCATCAACAGGGCCATGAAAAACAGGTTTGATATGGAGTATGACCAGGTTATAGGCAAAACCTGTTATGAGCTTTTTCACGGCACAGATGAGCCGCCGCCGGATTGCCCCCACACAATCGCCCTGAAAACACTTGAAACCTCCTCCAGTGAGCTGTATGCGGAAAAACTGCAATGCTGGCTGGATGTGGCTGTTTCCCCCCTGTTTGACAGCCGGGGAGGGCTTATGGGCACTGTTCATGCCGCCCGCGATGTTACTGAAAAAAAGCAGGAGGAGCAGAGGCGCCAGGCAACGGATATGCGCATCAAGCAGGCCCAGCGCATGGAGGCATTGGGCACCCTTGTTGGAGGGATAGCCCACGACTTCAACAACATTCTTGGCGCAATAATGGCCTATACCGAGCTGACCGTGGCCATAAACCCGGATAATACGGATGTTGCTCAAAATCTGGGCCATGTTCTCCAGGCTTCGGAAAGGGCAAGAGATCTCATCCGCCAGATTTTAACCTTCAGCAGAAATGAGTCCAGCCAGCTTGCGCCCATACAGATGGATCTTGTTGTCAAGGAGTCCTTGAAGCTTCTGGAAGCCTCCCTTCCCTCCACCATTGAAATTGTTGTCAATGTGGGGCGCAATCTGTCGCCCATTCTGGGCGAGCTTTCCCAGATACACCAGGTGATTTTAAACCTGTGCTCCAATGCCTTTGACGCCATGCGCGAAAACGGCGGCGCGCTTATGGTCACTCTCGATGAAGTTGAGCTTGATTCCGCCAGCCCCTTATGCGCCGGAGAGCTTGCGCCAGGCCCTCATCTGCGCCTGGCAGTTCAGGACACGGGCCACGGTATGGAGGAGGCCACCATTGAGCACATTTTCGAGCCATACTTCACCACCAAGGGGCCTGAAAGGGGTACGGGGCTAGGCCTTTCCGTTGTTCATGGAATTGTCAAAAGCCACAAGGGCGCCATAGCAGTGGAAAGCGAGCTTGGCGCAGGCAGCCTGTTTGAGGTGTTTTTCCCTGTGCACAAGGGGCCTGCCCCTGATGAAGCCAGCCGCAAAACCTCATGGGACCTGCCCCACGGCAGCGAGCACATACTTTTTGTGGATGATGAAAAGTTTCTCCGGAATGCAGGCAAAATGCTTCTGGAAACCCTGGGATATGCGGTTACCGAGGCGGCAGGCTCTTCAGAGGCCCTTAAACTTGTGAAGGCTGACCCAAAGAAATTTTCCCTTGTTATAACAGACCAGACCATGCCCAAGATGACAGGCATAAAGCTTGCCGGAAAAATTCTTGAAATAAATCAGGATATCCCAATCATCCTATGCACAGGGCATGATGATTCCCTGAAGGAAGATTCAATAAAAAGGCTTGGCATTTACGGGCCTTTGATCAAGCCCATTTCCATCCGTCAGCTTGCGCCTGTGCTGCGCAAAATTCTTGAAAAGCGCGCAAAAAAACCAGCGCAATGACAGGCCTGCCCTGGCTTGCACAGCCTGCCCATGTTCCGTCTTCCCCTTTGTCAATCAGCCCCATCTCCTTTTAAGAAGCATAGCGTTTTTAACGGCCCGGTCATCTCCTGGGGCAGCAGGGGGTAAATACCCTTTTGCTGCAACAGGGCTGTTGTCTGCCCGGCAGCTTTTGCAAGGGCCTGGCCTTGGGGCAGGGGGAAATCGCTTTTAACGGGGGGAAGGCCGCCGGTCATGCGGCTGATAAGCAGGTTGTGGCGCATCAGCCATGCCGCAACTTCAGCCGGGCCGCCCATTGTTGAGGCAACAAAAGCTACTGTGCGGACAAATTTTTCAAGGTTTGCGGACGCAGAGCCGTTGCTGTTGGCCACATTGCCCGCATAAAGGCTGCCAAGAACAGCCTTGCCCATTGAAAGGCGCAGGGCAAGCGTTTTCTCCAAAAGGCTTTTTATTGCGCAGTCATCAGCCATTTCCATAACCGGCCCCATTGCCGTGTCATAGCGATTTGTACACAAAATTATGTAGGGGGGCCGCATGCCGGTATTGCGCCGCAGGGTTTCCAGAAATATTCCTTCGCCAAAGCCTGCAAGGCGAGCATCCGCCACCAGCATGGCAGGCTCATGCTCTGTCCACAGGTTGAGCGTGTCCTCCTGGTTGCCAGCGCAAATGGGGGCAAAGCCCCCTTTTTGGGCAATGGCTTTAAGGCTGTTCTGCAACTGGATTTCGGGCATGGCCACAAGCACCTTCATGGGAAGGGTGCCTTTAAGCTCGCATTCCCGCAGGCGGCCGGAAAAATAAGTTACAACACCTTCCGGCGGAGCGCCGCCAAACTCCTCCCAAAAGGCCTTTTTAAGCAGACGGGTGCTGGGGTTGGCAGATGCAAGCACCGTGTCCGCCAGCATTTGGGCCATTCTGTCCGGAGGCCCCGGCAATCGTCCGTTTTCCATTCCCATTATCAAAAGCCTGTGCAAGCAAGGTCAAATCAATCCGGTTTTCTTATGGCAAGAAATGTGCCGTGTCAAAAATTTTGAGCCTTCTTTGGCTTTGCACCGCAGGGCGGCCCGCCGGGCTGACCGGCAATCTGCAAAAATTTGCATCCCCTGTAACAAAAATTTGCACTTTTTGCATTTGCACCCCCCCAAATATTTCAACAGCTTTATTTTCATGGATATTTCTCTTGCATTCATTTTGGCCCGCATTTTGCTGTGTGGTCTGTGCGGCACCATGTTGAATGCGCAGTCTGATTCGCCCAGGCCAGCAATTTAAAGTCAAATTCAGGTTTTGCTGATACCCGGCAGGAAAAAGCGCATGGGCAGGCCTGTTATCCGCAATTATCGCCACGGGAGACAAGGGTCTTTAATCGTGGATTAAATCATAAACCCACAGGGAGGCTTTTACACGAGCCTGCAACTATCACCAGCCAGCCAAGGGAAAGGAAGAAACCAATGTTCAAAAACATGAGACTAAGAACCAAGCTGCTGACGGTTGGTTGTATTCTGACACTGCTGCCGCTTATCATCATCGGCATCATCGTGTTCATGCAGAACCGCCAGATGCTGGAGGTCTCCACAGAGGAGAGTGTCAAGCTCGCCTATGCAGACTTGGATCACATGACCCGGAATGTCTATGCAATGGCCGACATTCAGAACAACCTGCTGCAAAAAAGCATGAAATCACATTTGAATGTGGCCGATGAGCTTATCGAGCGGGCTGGCGGTATTTCATTGAGCCAGGAAATGGTCTCATGGACCGGCACCAACCAGTTCACCCAGAGCATGATGCGCAGGGAGCTGCCCAAACTGCTTGTGGGCGGCCAATGGCTGGGCCAGGTGCAGGACATGACCGCGGTTGTGCCTGTTGTTGATGCGGTTAAGGCCCTCACAGAAGGCACCATGTTTGCGGTTCTTCAGAAAATGGGGCCTTCTGGCGATATGATTGTTGTGGCCACAAACATTCCACGGGCCGATAACACAAGGGCTGTGGGTACCATAATCCCTTCCATTGCCCAAAATGGCACCCCCAACCGCCCCATAGCAAACCTTATGACCGGCCAGTCTTTTGTGGGGCGCTCCTTTGTTGTCAACAAGTGGCACATAGGCGCTTATCAGCCCATTTACGATTCCCGCAACGACATCATAGGCGCCCTTTATGTGGGCCTGCCCGTTGACATTGCCCTCAAGGATCTCTACCGGGCGATTTATGACATTGAAGTGGGCACCACCGGATATGTTTATGTGCTGGACAGCGGCTATCACTATGTCATTTCCGAAAACGGCACCCGTGACGGCGAGTACATCGGCGAGGCAAGGGACGAAGACGGCAACCTGTTTATCCGGGAGATTATCAGCAGGGCGACCTCTGCTGCCAGAGGCGAAATCGCCGAGCTTCGTTATCCCTGGAGAAACCCCGGAGACCCCGAAGCCCGTTTGAAGGTTGCCCGCCTTTTGTACTTCGAGCCTTGGGACTGGACCATTGGTGTCGGCTCCTACATCGAGGAGTTTCTTGACAGCACAAACCGCATGGAGGCCTTAAACTCCCAGGTGAACAGGCTGTTTGTGGCGGTTATCGCCATATCCTTTCTTGCTGCTGTCCTTATATGGTTCTTCACATCCAAGACCATTGCAGGCCCCATCGTAAACATTGCCGAGACAGTTAACAAAATCGCTTCGGAGCGCGACCTTACCTACGATATCCCCGTGGAGTCCAAGGACGAAATCGGCCAGATGGCTGAAGCCATGAACGACCTGCTGGAAGTTCTGTTAAGCTCCTTTGCGCAGGTTCAGAAAGCTTCCGAGGAGGTCACAGGCGGTGCAGGCGAAGTGGCCCGCCGTGCAAACGCCAACAGGGAGCGTGCAGCAGCAGCCGAAAAGCAGGCCCTTGAAATCCAGTCAACAGTGGGCGAGATGGGCGGCACCGCAGCAGAGGTTGCATCCCTCTCCAACGCCCAGCGCGAAGCAGCCCTTGAGTCCAACAAGTCGCTTCAGGAACTCATTGCCGCCCTGGACCAGATGAGCAAGTCCTCCGGCGAGCAGAACGAGCAGGCAGGCATTGCCCAGGCCCGCGTGGGTGACATGGGGCAGACCGGCGCGCAGGTTGTGGCTTCGGCCCGTACCCAGGGCGAGGCGGTGAAGAAGGCCACCAAGTCGGTTGAGGACATCCGCAAGGCTGTTGAAGACATGACCAAGGCGGCCCAGCGCGCCACGGAGTTCGGCGAAGGCGTTCGTAACGCAGCCCAGGAAGGCCGCAACTCCGTGCAGGCAACGGTTGAAGGTATGGCCGCCATTGCAAGGGCCTCTGACCAGATTTCTGAAATCATCGATGTTATCACCGAAATTGCCGAGCAGACCAACCTTCTGGCCCTTAACGCCGCCATTGAAGCCGCCCGCGCAGGCGAGCACGGCAAGGGCTTTGCAGTTGTTGCAGACGAAGTGGGCAAGCTGGCCCAGCGCTCATCCGAGGCAGCCAAGGAAATCACAGGCCTTATCAAGAACTCGGTGTCAAGGGTTCAGGAAGGAACCTCCCTTACGGATCAGTCTGCCAAGGCCCTTGAGAAAATTGCAGACGGAGGCCGCATCAACCTTGAGGCCATTATGGACATTTCCAAGACTGCCATCAGCCTTGCAGACGGCACCAAGGAAGTGGATGAGCTTATGCGCGACCTTAACAAACTGGCCCAGGACATTGAAGGAATGGCCGGCGCCCAGGGCGAGCGCAGAAAAGCTGCTGAAGACGCCCTTGCAGCAATGGTGGAAAAGGCAAACGAAATTGCAAGGCGCTCCCAGGAAGCCGACAAGGGCGCCAAGGACATCGGCGAGAAGATGCAGAGCGTTGTGAACAGGGCCTCATCCATGGAAGAGCTTACCGGACTCCAGGCCAAGCGCTCCAAGAACCTGGTGAGCATTTCCGAGGAAACCCTCAAAGGTGCGCGTACCACGGTGGAAGGCGCAGGCCAGGTTGTGGGCATCACCGGCGATATGCAGAAGGTCGCCAACAACCTCCAGGAGCAGGTGGCCCAGTTCAAGATTGCATAATGCAACTTGCGCCCTTCCCGCAGGTTGCTGCGGGAAGGGCATTCCACCTGTCTTATACGCGGACTTGACCGGGTTGGACAAAAGGCCTTGCCTTTTTGGCAACCCTAAAAGGAGAAGCTCTCATGCAGACTTCTTATTTTGATATCGAAGGCCGGGGCAGAGAGCAGGAAAAGGCCCAGGTTTCGCTCATGCAGTTGGTGGGCTTTCGGATTGGCAAGGAGCTTTTCGGGGTGGACATACTCATGGTCCAGGAAATCATCCGGAAAGTGCCCATAACTTCGGTTCCCAATGCGCCCGACTTCATCGAGGGTGTCATCAACCTGCGCGGCGGAATCATACCCATCATTGACCTTCGCAAAAGGCTGCGCCTCCCCACCCTTGACCAGGGCCAGAATGCAGGGACACGCATCCTCATTGTGACCGTGGATTCGAGGACAACCGGATTCATTGTGGACTCGGTCACCAAGGTCATGAAAATTCAGACTTCAGATATTGAGCCGCCTCCGGAAATAGTGGTGGCGGGCCTCAAGAGCAAATACATCAGCGGCGTGTGCAAAATTGACGGCAATCTGCTCATCCTGCTGGATTTCTCCCAGGTACTGCTCATAAGGGAAAAAGAGCAGCTCAAAAGTTTTGAATCCGGCCCGGACGCATAACAAAAGGCTTTTAAGGGCCTCAACAGGGGGGCAGATAAATGGGAAAAAGGGTGCTGGTGGTGGACGACTCTGCCATGATGCGAAAACTCATCATAAAAGCCCTTGCTGAAGGCGGCCATGAGGCGCTGGGAGAGGCCAAGAACGGCCGGGAGGCAGTGAGCCTTTATAAGAAATTGCAGCCCGATGTTGTGGCAATGGACATAACCATGCGGGATTTGGATGGTTTTGCCGCTGCCAAGCAGATTTTGGAGTTTGATCCGGAGGCTGTGATCATTTTTGTTTCCAATCTGGATGGCGATAAATACGGCGAGCAGACGCTGCGCCTGGGCGCAAAGGGTTTTGTGGGCAAGCGCAGGTCCCAGGACTTTATTGATCTGCTGGAAAGCCTGTAAGTTCTTTAACCGGTAAGCCTTTGCGGCCCAAACGCCTAAAAGCCGGGCGTCAACAATAAGGAGCACTCCATGACGGACCTATCCTTGCTTGAAGATTTCATACCCGAAGCCCAGGAGCACCTGGAGGAGTTTGAAACCAACCTGCTTCGGCTTGAGGCCAATCCGGGCGACAGGGTTATTCTGGACAACATCTTCCGCTGCACCCACACCATAAAAGGCTCTGCCGAGTACCTGGGCCTGCCCAAAATTGCAGCCCTTGCCCACAGGCTTGAAAACCTGCTTGAACTCATCCGCCACGGGGAAGCCACCCCGGACAAAAAAATGGTGGATGTGTTTTTTGCCTCGCGGGATCGCCTTGCAAGCCTTGTGAATGAGTTGCAGGCCCAGCAGCAGGAAAACAGCTCCGTACAGGATCTTCTGGACAGAATTGACAGGCTTTCGGGCCTGGCGAAAAGCCCTCCAAAAGAGCCTGACTCCGGGGATGATTTTCTGGGCATAGGCGATGATATGGCCGGGGCTTCCGGCTTGAAGCAGCAGGCCCAGGAGCTTTTTGACAGCGAGCCGGATGTCCTTGGCCACCTGGAGGACAATGAAGGGGCGGATATGCCTGCTGCCGGGCAGGGAAGTTCCCAGGCGCAATCAAAGGGGCCTGGCGATTTTCTGGGCCTTGGCAGCTTTGATACTGGCGCACAGCAGGCAGGCACTGACGGGCAGGAAAATGATTTGGGCCTGCCGGCCGGTACCGGCGATAATGGAAGCTTTGCTTCTTCTGATGCTGCGGTTGCCCCAAATGAGGGCATAGGCGCAAGCGCCATTGCCCGCCTGGATGCAGATGAATCCTTTGAGGAGGAATACGACCAGGAGCTTTACGGCATATTTGTTGATCATCTCAAGGAAAACCTGGACCTGTTGAGCGCCAAGGCAGGCGGCCTCACCAGCTCCCAGCAGGGGGTGGGCATTCTGGAAAGCCTTGTGGAGGTGGTTGCCGGGCTTCGCCAGAGCGCAAGCTACATGGATTATCGCGCTCTCACCGCATTCTACGATTCCTGGATAGGCCAGATGCGGGAGGTTCAGAACCGCATGAAGCAGGGCAAGGCGGAATCATTTGCCTTCATGGGTGATTTTGTTTCCCAGCTTATGACCCGCTTCAACCTTGTGGAGGAAAAACAGGAAGAGCCGGTGCAAAAAAAGCCGGAACCCATGCTTGAAAAGCCTGCCGCCAAAGCAGAAAAGGCTGTTGAAGATGCCAGGCCTGCGGCCAAGAAGCAGGATTTTTCCAAGGCTGCTGCACCCCCTAAAACCCAACAACCCGATAAAGAAGGCTCCCAGGGCCTGTTCGATGAGCTGGACGCAGTTTTTGACAGCCATGCAGCCCCTGCTGTTGAGCAGCCCCTTGATGTGGATCCTTTTTCCGATG
>JASEHB010000630.1 GCA_030018745.1 Desulfatibacillaceae bacterium
CGAAGTTATTGTAATGGTTTCCATAGGGGTTCATGGTCTGGTCAAGATCGCCGCTTCCGTCATATCCATAGATATGATGGCACCACTGGCAACTGCCCAGCTCAACATCCTTGCCCTTGTTGTCCACATAGGTGCCGCCTCTGTGGCAAAGGGCGCAATGGTCAAGCTTGGTTCCGGCCTTTTCCGGATAGACCTCAATAAATTTGTCTGAATCATCCTCGCCCATGTGGTGGTAGGCGGCAAAAGCGTTTCCTGCAAGCAGCAGAGCAAGAAGCGCAATGCCTATAACGCCCCATTTAAGCTTCATCTTTCCTCCCTTTCATTGTGAATTGCCATAAGTGCCGGAAGTTGCCATTCCGGCTTAAAAACCCAGTTGGAATCTGCTGGAAAGAACAGTTTCGTCCTTGCTGTAAAAACTTGCCCCGATAACCGGATCGCGGAAGATCATAAGCGGCTGGTCAAAGCTTGTCTGGGTGAGATCCAGCAAAAGCCTTGTGTTTTTTGTGGGATACCAGTTGACGGCAAAGGTCCATGCCCTTGCCTCGCGCACGGAGTCACCGGCGTTGATAAGGACATCGTAAACATTTTTTCCTGTTACAAAGCGGTCGTGGCGAAGGCCTATTCCCAGCGCGCCCCAGCCGCCCTGCCCAAGGGGGCGCAGGGGTGTGACAGCCCCAATCGTGTTGTTGTTAACTGTCTGCTGCTCGCCTGTGAGCATATAGGTGGCGGCGGCAAACCCGCCTGTAAGCTCAATGTCAAACAGGCTGGCGCTGGTTTTCACATCCGTGTATGTCTTTTTTGCGTATTCTCCATAAACAGCCAGAGGCCCGTATGACCAGAAGGCCTCTGCGCCTGCGCGCCAGGCAGAATCGCAACCCCGTATGATATTGAACTTGGCGCGGGTCAAAACCGTGAAAAAGGGTGTAAGGCCTGCCGTGGAAACATTGATTTTTACATTGTTGGCGTCTGTGCGAATCCAGGAGCCTGAAGCCCCCAGGTGCAGGTTTTCCAACGCCTTCAACGAGCTTTGCGCAAAGGGCATGGCAGTGAGCCGGGCGGTGATTTCCGGCTCATCCACATTGCCGCCAACTGTGTCGTCCTCACCGTCTCCATTGAAAATGCCTATGGCGTAATGAAGCCTTTTGTCGAAAAAAGCTCCATGAGCCATAAGGCCCACATCCCTGCCCGGCCCAAGGTGCGCATTCATGGACTTTTCCGCAAAGAAAAGATTTGAGTCGGCAGAGCTTGCCTCCAGCCCGAAAGGCTCCTTGAACTGGCCTATTCTCAAATTGAAAGCCGGGTGTATGTTGGCCTGGGCATAGGCATCCAGAAGGCGGCGGCTGCCTGCCCCCTGAAACTCAAGCAAAAAGCGGTAGCTGAAAAACCTGGTTGCATCTCCGTAAAGGCCAATCTGGGCGCGGCGGATGTCGAACCTGTTTTTGCCCGGCTCCTGGGTATAACCAGCAGGCTTGAGGTCATAGTCAAAAGCGCGGTAGTCCGCCTGAACAAGCCCGGAAAGGCAGAGGGAAAAATCGCCCTGCCCATCCTCAAAACAAGGGGGGAAGACTGCAACAGGAGAGGGTGCAGGCCCGGCGCCAGGTTCAGTTTGCTCCTGGGCCTGGGCAGCCTGCTGGCGGGAGCTGATTTTGCTGCGGACAGCCCTGGCTTCATCCGCAGAGAGCAGGCCCTTTTGCTCAAGTATTTCCACAATGGCCTCCAGCCCCTGCTCATCGGCCTGGGCAAGGGCAGGGTTGACCAGGGCCGCGCAGCACAAAGC
>JASEHB010000631.1 GCA_030018745.1 Desulfatibacillaceae bacterium
CCTGGGTGAGAAGCCCGCCTGGGTTGTTGCGCAAATCAATTATAAGCCCCTTGAGGGAGGGATTGGCCTTTTCAAACTCCCTTACGGCGGCTTTAAAATCTTCTGTGGTGTTATCCCTAAAATTGGTGACGCGGATGTAGCCTATTCCATGCCCAAGAGGCCCGGAATAAACGGATTCTATGGGAATGATGTCACGGGCGAAGCGTACCTTCTTGGGCAGATCAAAACCCTGACGCCACATGGTGAGAACCACTTCCGTACCTTTAGGCCCCCGGATGAGCTTGACCACCTCCCAAAGCTCCATATTCTTGGTGGGTTTGCCCTCCACCTCCAGAATGCGGTCTCCAGCGCGCACCCCGGCCTTATCTGCAGGGGTTCCCTCAATGGGCGCAACCACGGTCACAAGGCCATCCTGCATGGCAATGACAATGCCAAGCCCCCCGAACTCGCCGTGGGTGTCTATCTGGATTTCGTCAAAGGCCTCCGGCGGCATGAATGCGCTGTGCTCGTCCAGGGACTCGATCATCCCCTTGAGCGCACCCTCCATAAGCTTTTTGCCGTCCACCTCGTCAACATAATTTCTTTCGACAAGCTCTATCACCTCGGTAAGAAGCTTGAGCCCCTCGTAAACAGCCTCATTGGGGTATGGCGTATTCTGCTCCCTGGCCTGGCCGGGAAGAATAAGCAAAACCGCCAGACAGGCCAAAACCGCCATCACCCGCAGAATCCTGGGTTTCATCCTAAAAACTTTCCTTTCTGAGCCATTGGAGGGGGTCCAGCGGCTCCTTGTGATGCCTCAACTCAAAATAAAGCCCCGGTTCTGGCAGGGTTCCGGTATCGCCAACAGTAGCAATGACCTCTCCCCTTTCCACCGGTTCGCCCTTCTGCTTGAAAAGGTCCTCCATCTGCGCGCAGATGGAATAATAATCATCTCCGTGGGCGATTATTATCATGTTGCCATATCCGCGAAACCAGCCGGAAAAAACAACGCTGCCCGTCTCCACGGCTCTGACCGGCGTTCCGGGGGCAACCGGAAAAAGTACGCCGTTTCTGAAAATCGCCCTCTTTTCATCACCCTTTTTGGGCCTTGCCGGCACAGGCAGGGGCAGGCGGCCCTTGCTCTGTATAAAACCCGGTCCTTTATGAGCAGAATCCTGAACCCGGCTCATGGTGGCAGTAAGCTCTTCTAAAGCCTTTTGCAGGCTTTTGAGGGCTGCCTTGGCAGCCTGCTCCTCCTGGCGGACCTGCTCCAAAAGCCGCTGCTTTTCAGCGCGCTGCCTGCGGATTGCCTCTGACTGGGCCAGATGGCGGCTCTCCAACTCCTTAACCGATTGCTGCTGGTTTCGCAATTCGCCCATCAACCTGGCCATGTTTTCAAGCTCAACGGCCAGCAAGTCAAAAAGCTTTTTGTCTGCATCCAGAATGCGGCTCAGGGCTTTTCCGGTAACAAGAACGCCAAAAAAGGAATCTGCTGAAGCCACCACCGGTGCAGCGCCGGAAAGGGTGAGCCGATAATAGGCGGCAAGGCGCTTTTGGGCCTGCTTTTTGGTGCTTTCCATCCGGGCTGAAGTTGCTGCAATTTCCTTTTGGATTTGCGCTATCCTGTTTTCCAGCCCTTCCCGCTGGCACCCAAGCCTTCCGGCCTGCACCAGGGATTTTGAGAGCGCCTGATCGGCATCTTCAAGCTCTGCCACCACCTTCTCGCCTTTAACATCAAGACTCTGGAGCCTTTCCTTTGTACCGGAAATCTTTTCCTCTAAAGCCTTTTTGCTGT
>JASEHB010000632.1 GCA_030018745.1 Desulfatibacillaceae bacterium
CTTTTATTGCTGCAAGGCCATTTTCTACTTGATGTTCATGGCTTCAAGAAGCTGCGGGTCAAGGGCGCCGGTCTGGGGCAGGCCCTTTTCCGCCTGATACCTTACAATGCCGTTATAGGTCATGGGGCCGAAAATACCGTCAACAGCGCCAGGGTAATAGCCCAAGCCCTTCAACTGGGCCTGCACTTCCCGAATCTGGCGCACACGGCGCTCCCAGGCGTTTTCTGCTGCCGGTGCTGGAATTGGCGCTTTTTGAGCTGCCAAAGTTGGCGCGGCAGGTGTTGACGGGGCGCTTACAGCAGGCGTTGCCGCAGGCCTTGCCACAGCAGCCGGGGCAGGGCGGGGCGCGGTTCTTGGCCGCAACTCCACTTCAAGGGTTTGCGCTCCGGGTTTATCTTTCCTGAATTCCGCCAGGTACCGCATCAGCTCCTGCAAAAGCCCCACAGGATAAACATCGTCTGCCAGGTCGCTGTAAACGGAAACAGCCTGTTTGTGAAGCCGGGCAAACTCCGCTGGGGACATCTTTGTCTCGGTCAGGCCATAGCCGCACATGGCTTCCAGGCTCCGGGCATTGTCCCTGCGGGTTCCTGCTGTAAAGCGGGCCACAGCATCATCCCTTTGCGCCCATATTCCATCCTGGTAGGATTTTGGAAGGGTATTCCAGGCATCCATTGAAACAGCTATGATGACCGGCGCGTAGCGAATCTTGATGGGGTTGACATAGCGCACCACCGTGTAAAGCTGCGCGCCCACCATCCAGATGGCCGGGGAGATGCCCGAATCCACCTTGCCTGCGCGCCACGCAGCGGAAATCTGCGGAACGCTCATGGGTGTGGTCTTTGCGCCCAGGGCATCGAAAACCGCCTTTTCAATGGGGCCGTACCAGGTTACGAAATTGGCCTTGCGGAAATCCTCCAGCGTGGCAAGGGGTGATACGGAAGAGTAAATCTGGTCAAAATCCTGATCCACCCAGAAAAGCAGCTTTATGTCATGCTGGCTAAAGTAATAGTCAAAGGTGGGGGTCATGCGCTGGCGGATGTAGTCCACCTCGTCATAATTGTTGAAAAGAAAGGGAAGCTCCACCACCGCAAATTCCGGGCAGGCCAGCACAGCGCCCTGGCCGGAAAACCCGGCTCCCTGAATCTGGCCTGTGCTCATCATGCGAAGATAGTCTGCATCATCACCCCGCACACCGCCCCAGAAGATGCGAAGCCGCAGGTTGCCGTTGCTTGCCTTTTCCACAGCAGGCAAAATCACCTCCGAAACCTGGTGCGCCCAGCCCACGCCCTGGGGGGCAAGGGTTGCTATTCGCCAGGTAAGAGCTTCCTGGGCCAGCAGATTTTTTGGGGTGACCAAAAAAAGGCCAACGGCAAGAAGCACCGCAAGCCCAAGGGCAAGGCTCCTGGCAGGATTTGGCTTTTGAATCATTTTTCCCCCTTTGAAGATGCAATAGTGCCTATACACCAGTGCGGCTGGTGCATTTTTTACGCGGGAATGGATGCCAGATTATTATAATTGCATATCAGAAGAAAAATGATTTTGCAATAGGGGATTGTACACAAGGCAGGACATTTGCATCTGTAAAATAAAAAAGCACAAACAAGAAGGGCGGTTAACAGGTCGCCCTTATGGGGCGCATAGGTGCATGTTGAATTGGCAATGACATCCTTTTGTAGGGATTACCGCTGTTTCAGACAGGGCGGCATTTGGCTGCCTTGTCTTTTTTTTCGTGCTTTTCGTGTTTTTCGTGGCGAATAATTGCTGTTATA
>JASEHB010000053.1:0-8534 GCA_030018745.1 Desulfatibacillaceae bacterium
GTTGTGCTTTGCATCATCCTTGTGGTCATGCTCATCTTGCAGCTTTCAGGCAAGGAAGTGACCATAAAATAAGAAGCCAAAGGGGTTTCAAATTTTTAAGGGCGCGCCTTTACGGTTTTTCAGGGGCCTTCGGGCCAAAAACGCCCTGCATACGCCCCTTTTTGTTGAGCGTCCCATGACGCAGGGTGCAAGAAATTATAAAGGGTGCAGATCACGGAATATCCGTTTCTGCACCCTTGTTTTTGCCCTTTGCCTGTTGGTTTCCGGCTGCGCCCAAACCCAGCCTGCGCCTGCTGTTGGGCTGCCCCCTGGCCCCTGCCTCATTTCCGGCGTGCCTTTTTTTGCCCAGGAGCCTTTTCATTGCGGGCCTGCCAGCATGGCAGGGGTTTTGGGATATTTCGGGCAGAATATTGCCCCGGAGCAGATTGCCAGCGAGCTTAATTTAAAGCCTGGAACCGGCACTCCCACAGTGGAGCTTGCCCCCTATTTTCGGGACAGGGGCTTTGATGCCCGCATGATGGAGGGAAGCCCGCAGCTTCTTGGCCTGGCCTGCCAGCAGAAGATTCCGCTTGTTCTGATGCTGGATCTGGGAATTGGCAGGGTAAAAAGGCCGCATTTTGCAGTTTTTATAGGCATGGATGAAAACGGCGTGATTTTGAACTCCGGCGCAGATAAGGCCCTCCTTGTGCCCTGGCGGCGATTTTTATCCCAGTGGGAGCGGGCTGGCAATTTCACCCTTTGGGCCAAGCCAAAAAGCTATGATGGCAGCCAGGGGGAAAAACCATGAGATGCGCCAGAGATTATTCACGCATCTTTTGGCGCTCATGGCTGGCGGCAATTGCGCTTCTTGCCTGCTGCTCATGCGCCCTGCCGGGCATTGTGATTTATGACGACCCCCTTTCTGCAAAGGAGAGGCTGATGCTTGGGGCGGCCTACGAGCAGGAGGGCCGTTTGGACCTTGCAGAGGCCCAGTACAAAAGGGCGGCCCGCCAGGAGCCTTTGGCCCATCTTTTTCTTGGCAATGTCTTCTTTGCCCAAAAAGACTACGACAAGGCGGAAAAACACTACAAAACAGCCATAAAAAAGCTGCCGGAAAACCCGGACCCAGCCAACAACCTTGCCTTTTTATACTGCACCCTGTCCAAAAACCTTTTAACAGCAAAGGCCCTGGCCCAAAAAGCCATTCAACTGGCCCCGGAAGAAAATCTTTCCCCCTACCTGCACACCGCCCAATGCATAGAAAAAAAGCTGGGTCAGCAATGACCCCGCCCTTGCTCCTATTTCCATATATTTTACACAACATCTTGTATCATCAGGACAAAATTCTACCTTCCATTGTGTAATTTTCCTTTACAAGGCCCTTTTTCCCTGCTATAAAAATAAAAGTAAATCCTTTAAATGCGAGCAGAGAGTTTCCGTTTACGAGAAATCGGAGCGTTTCGCCAAATGCGGCTAAAGAAGCTTGACATATGCGGGTTCAAGTCCTTTCCCGAAAAAACCACCATCCATTTCACGGAGGGAATTTCCGCCATTGTGGGGCCAAACGGATGCGGCAAGAGCAACATTGTGGATGCCATCTGCTGGGTCACGGGCGAGCAGAGTGTGAAGAACCTGCGCGGCAAGGCAATGGAGGATGTGATATTTGCCGGGGCGTCCAACAAGCCATCCATGAACATGGCCGAGGTTTCCATAACCTTTGCCAACAACAACGGCTCCACCCCGGAGCAGTATTCCAAATTTTCGGAAATCCAGATAACAAGAAAGCTCTTCCGCTCCGGCGAGTCGGGCTATTTCATCAACAAGCAGCCCTGCCGCCTGAAGGACATAACCCATCTTCTGGCAGGCAGCGGGGTGGGGGCCAGGGCCTATTCCGTCATCCAGCAGGGCAACATAGGGGCCATTACCGAGGCAGGCCCGGAAGAGCGCAGGGTTTTCATTGAGGAGGCGGCAGGCGTAACCCGGTACAAGGCCCGCAAAAAAGAGGCCCAGCTCAAAATAAAATCCACCACCCAAAACCTTTTGCGGGTCAAGGACATAATCCTTGAGGTGGAGCGCAACCTGGAATCCACCCGCCGTCAGGCCCGCAAGGCCGAGCATTACAAGCTTCTGGCCCAAAAGGCTTTGGGCCTTGAAACAGCCCTTTGCGCTTACGAATTCGACCGTTATGCCGCCCGCATAGCCACTCTGGAAGCAAAAAAGCTTGAGCTGAACGATTTAAGCCTCTCCCGGCAGACCCTGCTTGCCCAGATTTCGGCGCGGGCAGCAGAGCTTTCCCAGCAGTTGGCCCGCCTGAATGATGAATTATCCGCCGCAAAGGACAATCTGCACGCCCTTACCCGCAACACAGACCGCATGGAAAGCGAGCTGGCCCATAAAAAGAGCGAGAAGCTGCGCCTTGAGCAGGAGGCGGATGCCCTTGCCCGGCAGAGGGACGCTCTGGAGCAAAAGCAGGCACAGATTGCCCAGGAAAAGCAGGGCATCTTAAAAGACCGCGATGATGCAAGGGCGCGCTTTGCAGAGGCTGGTGAAACCATAATCCAGGCCCAGGCCGGTGTGCGAAGGGCCAAGGAGAAGCACAATGAGCTGGCTGTTGCCCTGGAGGGCAAAAAGAAGCGCTACATGAATCTGGCGGCAGATCAGGCCCGCTATGATTCCAATCTCCAGAGCGCCAGCACCAGCAAGGCCCAGATACGCCGTCAGATAAGGATAAAGGGCGAGGAGGCCGAGCTTGCCCGCCAGCGCATTGAGCTTGCCCGCCAGGCCCTTGAAAAGGCGGGGGAAAAGGTTGTGGCTGTTGAGGCACGCCGGGCGGAAGTGGAGGAGAAAATAGTTGGCGTGGAAGGCAGGTTGGAAGAGGTGCGCCTTAACCTCAAGGCCCAGGTTGCCCTGGTTCATGGCCTGGATCTGGAGCGGGGCAGGTTGAAAAGCCAGCTTTCCACCCTAAAGCGCATGGAGCAGAATTACGAGTGGTTCAAAGACGGCGTAAAGACCATATTAAAGGAGCGGGATGCAGCAGCCGGGCAGGACAGGCCGGACACTTCCTCTTGGGGCGCAAAGGTCAGCGGTCTTGTGGCCGAGCTTATAGAGCCTCATCCTGGTTATGAGCAGGCTGTGGAAGCAGCTTTAGGCCCGGCTCTTGAATTTGTGGTGATGGAGGACTGCCAGGCTGGCCTGGCGGCAATGGAGCATCTGGCTGCTTCCGGCGGGGGCAGGGCGGGTTTTATACCAAAGCCCTGGGCGCAAAGCTTTGCTGCCCAGGCCAAAAAGGAGCCAAACAGCCTGCTTGCCCATGTCAATGTGGCTCCGGGCTGCCAAAGCCTTGCAGAAAGCCTTTTGGGCGGCGTGTTTGTGGCCCAAAGCCGCCAGCAGGCCCTTGAAATGCACCAAAAGGGCATAAACGGACATCTGCTTGTTACGCAAGATGGCGGCTTTCTTGCCACCGGGCTTTATCTTACCGGCGGCGCAGCCGAATCCCGGCCCGGCATCCTTGCCCAGAAGGGCAAAATAAAGGAGCTTGCCAGCAGGCTGGAAAAAATTGAGGCGGATTTGGCCGACGGCCGGGCAAAGCAGTCTGCCCTTGAGCAGGATATGCGCTCCCTGGACAATGAGCTTACCCGCCTTGTGGAAATGCGCCGCAGCCTGGGATCAGAGGAAATTGGCGCCCAAAAGGCCTTAAGCCAGGCAAGGGAGGAGGACAAGCTTGCCCGCCGTCACCATGAAATTCTTGTGCTGGAGCAGGACCAGCTTGCCGGGGATGAGGATGATGCAGACCGGGAAATGGCCAAGTACAAGGATTTGATTGCCCAGGTGGAGGCCGAGGCGGCATCTGCACGGGACGAGTTGGAAAGCCTCACCGGGCAAATGGCCAGCACCCAGGCCCTTCTTGATGAGAATAACGAATTTTTGATGGATGCCAAGCTCACCCAGAGCAGCATAGGCGCGCGCCTGGAAAGCCTGGAGGCAAGCCTTAAAATGCTTGCCCAGTATGAAAAGGACGAAACAGGCCGCTTTGTTGAGCTTGATGATGGAATCCGCCTTAAAACCCAGCAGGCTGCCCAGGCATTTGACCAGAGCGTTGCCCTTGAGCAATCCCTGGTCAAAGCCTATGAGGAGCTTGAAAAGCTCAAGGCCGGCCTGGAGAGCAGGAACAGCCTCCGCAGCGCAATGGAAGGCGAGCTTAATCAGCACCAGGCCCAGGCTGCGGGCATTGCCGGAGACAGGGAAAGCCTTGCCAGAAAGCTCCGCGAGCTGGATATTGAGCTTTCCCAGGCCTGCATCCGTCAGGAATCCGTTGTCCAGAGGGCCTTGGACAAATTCGCCAGGCCTCTTGACGCCCTGCGCAGGGAAGAGGGCTTTACCCTTCTTGCTGATGATGAGCAGGCGGCAGGGGCGGCCAAAGACCTTGAGGAAATAAAGGCAAAGCAGGCCCGCATTGGGGATGTAAACCTTGGGGCCATTGAGGAGTACGAGGCATTGAAGGAGCGCCACGACTTTCTTTGCGCCCAGAGGGACGACCTTTTGGGAGCCATTGAAGCGCTGGAAAAGGTAATCCGCAAAATCAACCGCTACACTCAGAAGCGATTTGTGGAAACCCTTGAGCAGGTTAATCAGAAGCTGTTGGAGGTCTTTCCCAGGCTATTTTCCGGCGGCGAGGCCCGCCTTGAAATGACAGAGCCGGACAAGCCCCTTGAAACCGGGGTGGAATACCATGTGCATCCGCCGGGCAAAAAGCTTACCCGCATGAGCCTGCTCTCCGGCGGCGAAAAGGCTCTTGCGGCCATTGCCTTTGTGTTTGCCATCTTTTTGCTCAAGCCTTCCAGTTTCTGCCTCATGGATGAAGTGGACGCACCACTTGACGATTCCAATGTCTTCCGCTTCAATCAGCTTCTCAAACTCATCGGCCAGCAGTCCCAGGTGGTCATGATCACCCACAACAAGAGCGCCATGGAGTTTGCAGACATTCTCTTTGGCGTTACAATGGAGACCAAGGGCGTCTCCAAGCTTGTTTCGGTGAGCCTGGACAAATCCGATGCCTCGCCTGCACTCAACTGAATAAATTTGGCCCCGCAAGAGGGGCAGACAGGTTTAAAATGAACTGGTTTTCACAAAAGCTTGAAAAAACCCGCCGTATTCTTAACACGCCCATAGAGGACCTCTTTACAGGCCGGGCCGCCCTGGACGATGACCTTATGGAGCGGCTTGAGGAGACGCTCATTGCCTCGGATGTGGGTGTGCCAACCACCATGCACCTCATGGAGGGCCTGGCAGGCCTTGTGGAAAGCCGCAAGATTACTGATGCCAAGGCACTTAAAGGCGCCCTTGCCAAAAAGATGAAAGACACCCTTGCCCCTTGCGCTGCCGGGGCCTTCAGGCCATCGGCCAACCCTCATGTGATAATGGTTGCAGGGGTAAACGGGGTTGGCAAGACCACCACCATAGGCAAGCTGGCAGCCCTTTTCCGCAAACAGGGTTTTGATCCGCTTCTTGTGGCGGCAGACACCTTCCGGGCCGCAGCCGTGGAGCAGCTTGACGCCTGGGCGCAGCGCGCCGGGGTGGACATTGTGAAGCATATCGGCACTTCCGATCCGGCTGCTGTTGTGTTTGACGGCCTTGAGGCAGCCAGGGCGCGCAAGCGGGGCGTTGTGCTCATAGATACTGCCGGAAGGCTCCACACCAAGGTGAATCTCATGGAGGAGCTGAAAAAGATAAGGCGCACGGCTGCAAAAAAAATCCCCGGCGCGCCCCACGACACCTGGCTTGTTCTGGATGCCAGCACAGGGCAGAACGCCATCAGCCAGGCCCGGCTTTTCCACGAGGCTGTGGGTTTAACCGGCCTTGTGCTCACCAAGCTGGACGGAACCGCCAAGGGCGGCGTGGTGCTTGCCATCTGCCACGAGCTTGGCCTGCCCCTGCGCTTTGTGGGCCTGGGCGAGCAGGTGGACGACTTGAAGGAGTTTGACCCGGACGCCTTTGTGGACGCCTTGCTCTGATGCAGGGCCGGATTGACTTCAAGATCAGGCAAAAGGGATTTTTCCATAAACAAACCCTTTTGCCTTTCTTTTTCTTGCCCCTTTTTTCTGTCTGCTGTAACTTGGCTTTCCAGCAGCAAGAAAGCTAAAAACAGTTTTTTTTGGGGAGCCTCATGGACGACTCATCGGGCAGGATAGGTCTTTACATAAAGGAAAACCAGCAGGCAAAGGCCAAGGCCCGCGAGCTGGAGGCCTGGCTTGTTGAGCGGGGAATAAGCGTCATAAGCAAGGTGACAACCCCGCCTGCACCGGACATAACCAAGGCTCCGCAGGAAAAGGCCCCGGATGATTTGAGTCTCATGGTGGCTTTGGGTGGGGACGGCACATTCCTTTCCGCGGCCCGCTACCTTGGCACAGCTTCAGTCCCCATCCTGGGGGTCAAGTTCGGCGAGGTGGGCTTTCTTTCGGAAATCACCCACGACAGGCTTTTTGAAGCAATGGAGGCCATTTTAAAGGGAGATTACCAGACCCGCGCCCGCACCCGGCTTCTGGTTACAGTGAAAGATGGCGACCAGACCCTTGTTGAGCAGACGGTTTTAAATGATGCGGTGGTCACAAACGGGGCGCTGGCAAGGCTTGCCAACATCCATACCAGCGTCAACGGAAAATATCTCACAACCTATCGGGCAGACGGCCTCATTGTGGCCACCCCCACAGGCTCCACAGCCTATTGCCTGGCTGCGGGCGGCCCCATTGTCCACCCGGAGGTGCCTGCTGTCATTCTGGCGCCAATCTGCCCCTTCACCCTCACCAACCGGCCGCTCATCGTGCCGGATTCTTCGGCCATATCCCTGCACCTGGAAAAGCCGGTGGGGGATGTAACACTTTCCTTTGACGGCCAGGCTGGCCTTAAAATAAATGAAAAGCATGAAATCGTCATCACCAGAAGCCCTTATCCCACCAACATGGTCAAGGTGGGGGGGCAACACTACTTTGATGTTTTAAAAACCAAGCTGAGATGGGGAGGCGGGCCATGACCACAAATAAAATTCATCATCTGAACTGCGGCACCATGCGCCCGCGGGGTGCAGGCAGGTTTGACAAAGATCTGGCTTTGTTCCCCTGCCACTGCCTGCTTGTGGAAACAGACAAAAGTCTTGTGCTTGTGGATGCCGGAGTCGGTGTTGAAGACATGGACGACCCGCGCAGGCTTGGCCCCATGCGCTTTGCTCTTAACCTGAAGCGCGACCGTGCAGATACGGCCATCATGCAGACAAAAGCTTTGGGTTATGACCCCAAGGATGTGCGCCACATAATATGCACGCATCTGGATCTGGATCATGCAGGGGGCCTGCCGGACTTCCCCTGGGCCTTTGTGCATGTGCCGGAGACGGAATATGCGGCAGCCACAAGGCCGGAGAGTTACCGGGCAAAGGAGCGCTACCGGGGGGCGCATTTTGCCCACGGCCCAATATGGGTGCGCCATGAGAAGCTTGATGCTGACAAGTGGTTTGGCATGGATGCCCTGCCTTTGGGAGACGGCCTGGAGGACTTTTTGCTTGTGCCTCTGCCGGGCCACACGCCGGGCCACTGCGCTGTTGCGGTAAAAAAGGACTCCGGCTGGCTGCTTCACTGCGGAGATGCCTATTACAGCAGCGAGGAGCTTGGTGCTGACAGCTCCAAAAACCCCCTGATGAAGGCATTTACCCACTTTGCCCACACAGATTTTCCCCTGGCCGCAGCCCAGAAAAACAGGATAAGGCAGCTCATGGGCGAAAAGGACATAAGCCTTTGCTCCAGCCATGTGCCCCAGGAGTATGAAAGGTTTTCAGGCAGGCCATTGCAGGCTTGAAACAGGGTTTAATCTTCCTTGCTCTGTATGGCCTTCACAGCAAGCTGGTCTGCAAGGTTGTTCAAGGGGTCATCAGCATGGCCCTTAACCTTGTAAATCTTCAAATCTTTGAATTTTGCCATCAGATTTTTTATTTTGGCCACAAGCGCCACATTTTTTTTGGCTTTCCAGTTATTGGTCAAAAGCCCCATGGCATAGGAGCTGTCCGTGAAAAGGCGTACTGGCAGCGAGCGGTTTTTAACCGCAGCAAGGCCATCCAGAATTGCGGTGAGTTCGGCAATGTTGTTTGTGCCTTCGCCTATGTGGCGGGATATCTGCTTTTCATTGCCCTTGTATTGAAGAACAACGCCTATGCCTGCCGGGCCGGGGTTGCCGGAGCAGGCACCATCCGTGTGGATTACAATGCAGTCTTGCAGATGGTCGGGCAGGGGAGCGGCTTTTTTTGCTTTTGCCGCCTTTGTTTTTGGAGCTGGCTTGGAACCGGCCGGGACATTGCCGTCAACAAGGTCCATCACATCTTTTTTGCCTGCGGAATATTCAACATCCTGATCCAGCTTATATTTTATGGAAAACTTGCCGCCTTTTTCAACAGGCAGGCCCTTTTCATCAAGCCTTACCCATACCTTGCCGCCCTTAAAGGCCATCCTCTTCCAGTTTTTTTGCCCGGTTTCGTCCATGCCTTCAAGGTTCTTGCTTATGGTTGGTTAGTAAAT
>JASEHB010000053.1:8544-9731 GCA_030018745.1 Desulfatibacillaceae bacterium
AAATGCGGCAGCTTGCCGACATACTGGCAAAGTCTTTGGCCTCATCTTCCCATTGTTTATAAAAAGGTTCAAGGCTTTGTCCGCTTTCAAGGGCCAGGCGGACTTTGTCCGTGCCCAAAATCAGATCAATGGGCATTTTTTCATATTCATATTCGTATGGCGGCTTTTTCCACTCAAAATGCTTTGGATACAGCCTGTAAATAACATCCAGAAGCCTAATGGAAGCTTCAAATGGCCGGAAAATGTCCGCATCCGTCACATGGAGCATGAAGCCCCGGCACAGCCGTCCAATCCATTTGTTGCTGGTTGGCTCAAAGGCGCAGACCCTCAAATATGCGCCGGGAATCTTCTGGCCGCCCAAAGCTTCCATAACCTGGTATGGGTCCAGCCAGGGTGCGCCGAAAACCTCGAAGGGCAGGGTGGTGCCCCGGCCTTCGGAAACGCTTGTACCCTCCCATATAACCTGACCTGGATAAACAAGGGCCGAGGCAGGGGAGGGCAGGTTGGGGGAGGGCGGAATCCAGGGAAGGCCTGTTTTTGGGAAAAGCATCTCCCTTTCCCATCCTTCCATGGAAATTACGGCCAGTTCGCAGTTTATTCCAAAGTACCTGTTGAACAAAAGGGCAAGCTCGCCCATTGTAAGGCCGTGGCGCATGGGCATGGGAAAGCGGCCAACAAAGCTGGTAAACGAAGGCTCCAGAAGCCCGCCTTCCACAACCGCCCCGCCTACGGGGTTTGGCCTGTCCAGAATTACCACCTTTGTTTTTGTCTTGGCAGCGGTCTCCATGCAGTAGCTTACGGTGTACGCAAAGGTATAAACACGGGTGCCCACATCGGCCAGGTCCACAAGCAGCACATCAATATCCTTGTACATCTGCCTGTATGGCTTGCGGGTCTCTCCGTAAAGTGACCATGCCTTTATGCCCAATTGGGGATGAATTGTGTGGCCCGATTCCACCATGTTATCCTGCCGCGCGGCAAACAAGCCGTGCTGGGGAGAAAAAAGGGCCTTGAGCCTGCCGGGCAACCGGTCATTTATAAGCCTTGCTGCATGGCGCAGATTTGCATCTGTTGAGGCGGGGTTGCACAAAAGGCCCAGCCCGGCCTTTGCAAGGTCAGGGGGCGGATTGTCGAGAAAAACCTCAAGGCCTGTGCGGACTTTGGCAACATCTGGAGTTGGAAGCATG
>JASEHB010000633.1 GCA_030018745.1 Desulfatibacillaceae bacterium
GTCCTGGTCGCTTACAATGTCAATGTCTGCGCGCAGCTTTACGCCGTTTTCAAAATCCCTGTCCAGCTTGCCAGCAAGCCAGTAGCGGTCCTGGTTTTCCCGCAGCCAGGCGTCAGAAGCATAGCCGTATTTTATGCTGTTATCAAAAAGGCCGTCATCAATTTTGCGGTCCTGCAAAAATGCTCCAAGCAAATGGATTCGCGAGTTTTCATCGGCTGTATGGCGGAACTCGGCTGCTGCCTGATGCCCCCTTTTTTCCATGTAATGGCTGTAAAGGGTGATATCCCAATGCTGTTGCGGGGCAAGAAAAAGGGGCTGGTTGAAGGAAAAGCCCTTTCGGCTGCTCTGGCCTGCCTCCGGCACTAAAAGGCCAGTTGTGCGCTTTGTTTTTGCAGGAAAGGCAAACCAGGGCAGATAAAACACAGGAATGTCGCGCAGCCAAAGGGTGGCGTTTCTTGCCGTGCCGTAGCCCTCCACCTTTACCCGCACCTTGCTGGCGGTAATGCGCCAGTCGGGCTTTTCGCCTGGGCAGGCGGTGATGCTGCCGCGCTCTAAGCCAAATGTGTCCGGGCCTGTTTTTTGTATGAGAGCGCCTTTTATGGTTAGCTCGTTTGCCCGCAGAAAAATGGCCCCGTTGACAACCTCGCCGGTCTGGCCGTCCAGCTCAAAGCGGATGCGCTCTCCCGTGAGGATGTCGTCCCCGGCCTTGACCACCACGGCCCCAAAGGCCGTCAAAACATTGTTCGCGCGGTCGTATTCGGCAATGTCCGCTGTAAAGCTCTGGTTGCCCCTTGTCACCACAATGTTGCCTGTGGCCGTGTAGGTATCTGCCGCAGCCGAGTGGGTTATGCTTTCCGCCTCAAGGCTCACAGGCTCCTGCCCGGCCTCTTGCACAGGCAGTTGCTGGGCTGATGCCGGTACTGCGGCCAGAAGCATCAAGGCAATTGTAAGGGCAAAAAATAGGCGCATGGTTTTTTTTAAAGGGAGGCTTTATTTTTATGGCCACCAGGGCGAAAAGCCAGGCACAATGCGGCCAGGGCGAATTTAATTTGTGCTATTTAAGAGGCCAAATGTCAAGCTGCACCTGGCAAAGGCTTGCAGGGGAGGGGCATACAAGAGGCATCTAACCCCGCACAAGGCGGCGGAAAACCAAAACCCCGGCCAGCATCACAAGGCCGCCCCCGGCGTATGCAGACCACAGTCCGAAAAGGTCTCGCATTATGCCTCCGCCCACTGCTCCAAAGAGCATACCCAGGCTGTGGCCCAGGGTTATGAGCGCCATCACCGAGCCCATGGAGCTTGCTTTTTTGCCTTCAATTACCGAGATGGCCATGTGGGCAGGGGTGGAGATTCCTCCGCCTATGCCCAAAATCAGGCTGGATGCAAACATGCTCCAGAACCCTGTGGCAACGCAAAAACCCGCCATGCCAAAGGCCACAAGCACGCCGCCCAAAGTCACCAGCAGGCGCTTGTCGCTGCGGTCGGCCAAAAGGCCGGCAGGGGTTTGCAAAAGGCCTGCCACAAGCACGCTCAACATGAGCAGAACGCCTATCTGTGTGCTGGATATGCCAAAAACCCCGTGGGCATGAACAGGCAGAAAGCTCCACATGACCCCTATGCAGGCCGTGTAGGCAAGGCGGCAGGCAAAAAGGCCGACCACAGCCTTTTCCTTTGCAAGAAGCCTGTACGAAAGGGGCGGGCGGTCTTTGTCTGCGCGGGGCTCCCGGCTCACCGGGGGAAGCAGGGTAAGGGCCAGGACGCAGG
>JASEHB010000634.1 GCA_030018745.1 Desulfatibacillaceae bacterium
GCCTGACATGGAAGAAAACAAATTGGAACCCCATGATCCGCAAGGCAAAATTCCGGTTGCGCTCACCATTGCAGGCTCGGATTCCGGCGGCGGCGCAGGCATTCAGGCGGATCTTAAAACATTTGCAGCTTTGGGTGCATACGGAGCCAGCGCCATTACTGCGCTTACAGCCCAGAACACCTGCGGAGTGGAGGGCGTTTTTGATGTTCCGGCAGACTTTGTGGCTGCGCAGATTGATGCTGTTGCAAATGACATGAAGGTTGATGCAGTAAAAACAGGAATGCTCTCAAAACCTGAAATTGTGGAGGTTGTGGCCCAAAGCATAAAAGCCCATGCCTTTGAATCCGTGGTGGTTGATCCGGTGATGATCTCCAAAAGCGGACACGCCCTTTTGTCTGTTGAGGCCAGAAAGGTGCTTATGGAAAAACTGCTTCCCCTGGCCCTGGTGGTTACCCCCAACCTGCATGAGGCCGGCGTGCTTGCAGGTATGCCTGTGGAAAGCATTGAGGATATGCGAAAGGCTGCCAGAAAAATTTATGACATGGGGCCAAAATGCGTGCTTGTTAAAGGCGGGCATCTGGAAGGGGTTGCAAGCGATCTGCTCTATGATGGCAAGGTGTTCATTTCTTTGCCCGGTAAAAGGCTTTTAACCCGCCATACCCACGGTACTGGCTGCACCTTTGCTTCGGCAGTGGCCGCCGGGCTTGCCAGAGGCCTTGATATTTACGATTCCGTGCGCCAAGCCAAGGACTACATAAGCCAAGCCATTGCAGAAGGCCTGGCTGTGGGCAGGGGCCAGGGGCCTCCCCACCACATGGCAATTCTTTACAGGGCTGCGGGCATTTCCTTTATCCGCACACTTTCCTCATAGAGAGAAAAGCCTTATTCCTGCTGCTCACCACCCCGGACTGCGGGGAGAAATCGGCCCTGTTTTTTGGGCAAAAAGTTTAAGCACATGGTTTTGTGCAAATTTTGGACGGCCCAGATAAAGCAACAGGCTCTTTTCAAGGCCTTCAAGTAGTTGGACAAAAACTTCATCCTTTTCGCTTTCGTGGATGAGGTTTCGCGAAAGGGTTTTTTCGTAAAGAACACTCTTGCCCAAAACCTTTTCTATTTGAGCAATTTTTTCCGGTTCAAGATGTGCCAAGGCTCTGCAAACGGGAATTTCCATTGAAAGCTTTAACCCCAGATACCAGATGTCTCCTGCAACCACCCT
This sequence comes from Desulfatibacillaceae bacterium, assembly GCA_030018745.1. Lineage (GTDB taxonomy): Bacteria > Desulfobacterota > Desulfobacteria > Desulfobacterales > Desulfatibacillaceae > JAGVAW01. The sequence goes on from JASEHB010000634.1 coordinate 1,217, forward strand.
TTTGTTTCTGGTATCGTGCAGCTTGGGGTTTGGCTCTCCGTCAGCGATTTTTCTGGAGATGTCCTTGATTGTGAGCAAAAGCCCATTTTCAAGGCTTATGGTTTTGGAAAACGATTCCTGCATATTTTTATAAGCCTTTGTCTGCTTGGCAAGAAGCCTTTTAAGGGATCAAAAATGCCCCATGAATGTTTGTGAAAATACCGCACCGCTGCTTTGCCCAGCAACCACATTAGGTTTTTTTATAAGGCGCAAGGGATCATAAATCAAGACAGGATGAGAAATTGGCGGGCCTGCATAAAGACGCCAAAACCGGGTAGTTGTGTCCAAAACAACAAGGCGCTCTTAAAAAAAAGCAAAAACCATTGACCAAAGGCAAGAAACCTGCTTGCAAAAGCTCACAAAATAAGGCATAGGAAAGGCCGTTATAAAAAGGGGTAACAACAGCAGCCTGGTTGCCCAAACAATTTGTTTTGCGGAGAGATGGCCGAGTCGGCTGAAGGCGCTCGCCCGCTAAGCGAGTGTGTGGGGAAACCTGCACCGAGGGT
>JASEHB010000635.1 GCA_030018745.1 Desulfatibacillaceae bacterium
AGCAGGAAAATGGAAGTCATCAAACAACTGGAACTTGAGCAGATGCGGGTGGACATACCCGACTTTGTGCCAGGCGATACAGTAAAGGTTCATGTTCGCATCCGCGAAGGCGAAAAAGAGCGCATCCAGGTGTTCCAGGGAGTGGTCATAGCAAGGCACAAAGGGGCTGCCAACGCCACATTCACCGTGCGCAAGGTCTCCTACGGCGTGGGGGTGGAGCGCGTTTTTCCCCTGCACTCGCCCATCATTGACAAAATCGAGGTGGTCACAAAGGGCCGCGTGCGCCGGGCAAAGCTCTACTACCTGCGCAAACTCCGCGGCAAGGCCGCCCGTATCCGGGAAAAAGGCTTCCGGTAAACCGTTTTTTGCCGCTGACTTGCAGGCAGGCCCTTTTCGCTTACAGGCCTGCCTGCAAGCCTTTTGCCCCCAAAAAGCCGCGCCTATACCCTTTTTATTATAAAGCCCGGCACCCCAAAAAAGGCTTCAAAGGCCATGTCCCCTTCCCTATGGGCACTGGAAATTGCCGCCCGCCAGAAGGGTTTTCTGCGTGTGGCAGGCATTGACGAGGCTGGCCGCGGCCCTTTGGCCGGGCCTGTGGTGGCTGCTGCTGTAATCCTGCCGGAAGATTTTGACGCAACCGGAGTTGACGACTCCAAAAAACTCACCCCAAAAAAGCGGGATCTCCTCTTTGATCGCATCCGCAACAAAGCACTTGCCGTTGGCACAGGCATCATAGGGGCCGAAGAAATAGACAGAATCAACATCCTTGCCGCCGCTCTCAAGGCAATGGCCCTTGCCACAGAAAAGATAAACCCCCTGCCGGACTTTCTTCTCATTGACGGGCCTTACAAAATTCCCCACCCCCTGCCACAGCAGGCCATCATATCAGGCGACAGCTTGAGCGTTTCCATTGCCTGCGCCTCCATAGTGGCAAAGGTTACCCGCGACAGAATGATGGAGCACTATGACGGGCAGTTCCCCGGCTACAACTTCAAAAAGCACAAGGGCTACGGCACAAAGGAGCACCGGCAGGCCATACAAAGGCTTGGCCCTTCTCCCATACATCGCAAATCGTTTACAGTTCGCCCTGTTGAGGATTAGCGCGGCCAAATTGTTGGGTGAACCAAAGCGCTAACGCGCAAGAGCCACCCAACCTAGGATTTTTGCAGAATCGTAGGTTGGGCTAGAAAATCCGGCAAATTAAGGCTGTTGGAAGGCAAAATCCTGTTTCCGGATTTTTGTGGCCCAACAAAAGGGTTGTTTTCCATTTTGTCCTTTGATGCCCCTGTTGCGGATTCGTGGCCCAACAATAATCCGTTTTCCGATTATCTCCCTTGCCGTCCGGGGCGTGGTTTTGTTGGGCCACGCAAATCCGGAAAAAGGTCAAAGCTTTCCTGCCTCTCTTTGTGCCGGATTTGCTAGCCCAACCTACGATTCTTGCCGTCCGGCGCGTGGTTTTGTTGGGTGAACCTTGCGCGTTGCAGCCAAATTGTTGGGTGAACCTTGGCGCTTTGCGCCAAGAACCACCCAACCTACGATTTTTGCAGGCATTTTCCCATCAACCACAAAAGCCCCTGGCTGCTCCAGGTGGTGCGTATGCAAGGCGTGCGAGCTGGGCAGGGACGAGGTGTACTTTTTGTACATCGAGTTCCTGCACGGCGAAGCACAACGCCGCAGACGCCCGCCTGGGGCGGCCAGGCGTACAGGGCGGTTCCAGGGAAACGAGGGCAAGGCTTGCGGGGCGAGCCGGGACGAA
>JASEHB010000636.1 GCA_030018745.1 Desulfatibacillaceae bacterium
AGGAAAACAAGAAGTGAAAATATCGCCAACAAACTTATTTTGCGCATAAAACCCCCTTTTGGTTTGTGTTGAGTCAAGATGCCTCAAATAATGTTTTGGGCTTAAAATTGAGCAGTTTTTTTCCTGCGACATTTAAAATACGGCGTCATGCCTTATGACCAAAACACCTTTTTGAAAAGCGCCAGCCGCCTTTTTACAGGGCAAATTTAACAAGGGCATCCCGCTTGTTCTTCCATGCATTGAAAGTTTCCGGGGTCCAGGTTTCCGGAAAAATGCGGTAATGCGCCCGCACCCTTTCCGCCAGAAGCCCGGCAAGCCCTGCCTTTAACAGCAGCCCCCGCGCCCCCCTTGCCTTTGCAAGGCGGGAGATGGCGTCAAAAGGCCCTATCCGTACAAGGTGCCCGGAATGCACGGCCTCGTAGTCGCCCCCTTTCATGGCTCCAGATGCAGCAAGTGTGAAGGCCTGCTTGTCTGTGAGATTGACAAGGGTTTTCTGCACAACGGAAAGACCGGCAAAGTTTGCGCCCATGCCCCGGTGAAAGGCCGCGTTGTAGGCCCAAAGGTTTTCCCTGCTTGGCGCAAGCCCTTTCTTAAGGGCGTCTGCCACAACATCCGCGCAAAGGGTGGCGCTTATCATGGAAGGAACCGTTCCCGACCCATTGGCCGGGCAAACGGTAAAACCCGCATCCCCCACAAGGGCAAGGCCGTTTCCGGCAAGGGTGTCGGATACAGGCCGCAGGGCAATGGGCCTGCCTCCGCCAAAAATTTTCTCCCTGCAAAAACCCAGGCGCTCAATATTTTCATCCAGCAATGCACGCGGCCCCTTTACCCCTGGGACCTGATCCCTTGAGCCTGCCAGAAGGGCGATGGTGCCACGCGCCAGATCAAGCTGATATAAAAAGGTGGCGTATCCGCCTGCATCGGGCATTCCCATGAAAACGACCATTGAGTCGTCAATGGCTTCGCCTTTGCGGATTGCAGCCGCAGCAGCAGCCGGGTCAACTGCCCGAACCTCCTGAATGGCGGAAACAAAATCCCTTTCATTGCAGGAGGTGTCCATATCAAGGCCGGGAGGAAGGTGCTTCATCAGCGGAGTGCGCGGGCCGCAGGCAAGCACGGTCACAGCAGCGCGCACCTCAAGGTCCTTGTCGCTGTTTTCCTGGCGAAGAAGGGCGCCCTTGGCAAATCCGCCCTCATATATGAGCCTTGTGGCAGAGCAGCCAAAGCGAATATCCACCCCGGCCTTGGCGCACAAGTCTGCAAGGCGCTTCTGGTATGCGTCCATGCGCAGGGAATACAGGAAAAACCTGTCCAGCCCGAAGCGGATTTTGTTGTCCGGTGTTAGAAAAACTGCCTTGCGTGCAACGGAAGCCACAAGCTCGCCGGGCAGCGGCGTCACAAGGTTGTATTTTTCAAAGGAGACTGTTTCCGTGTCGTTTACCCAGGTGTTGCCAAAGCGCGCAAATGCGGCCTGCTCTGCAAGGGTCACACTAAAGCCCTGCCTGGCAAGGGTAAGGGCGCAGGTAAGCCCGCCGGTGCCGCCGCCTATAACAAGAATGTCTTTATCCATTCAAAATCACCTGCAACCCCAAATCATATTGTGATAAAGGGAGTTGCTCCTCATCATTTTTAAATCAAGGGAAAAAGGCTGTGTCCGGCCAAAACTGTTAGCGCATTTTTTTTGCTGACGCAACTCCGGCGGGCTTAAATTGCATAAGCAGGGAAACCGCCTGCCTTTCAAACAGCTTATTGAGT
>JASEHB010000637.1 GCA_030018745.1 Desulfatibacillaceae bacterium
ATAGTACATCGAGACCCGGCGATGCCCCGCATAACGCAGCTATCGTCTTCCTGGGCCCGCCCCTCCATCAACTATGGCACCAGGGACGGCTCCGCCCAAACAAGTTCGGCTTTCTGTTTTGCAGGGCAGCAAGCTGTTCTCCCAGGCTTTTTAACTCAATTCCCTGTTCCAGGCAGTAATTTATCAATGCCGATGCAGCAATGTTTGCTGTTGAAAGTCCTGCTTCAAAGGCAACAGGGCTGTTGTTTATGATCAGATAATGGCCGGAAAAATCCACAGGCCCGTTTATTCTGGTGGATAGAAGGATAATTGCAAGCCTTGAGATGTCGGAGCTGTCCAGGGAGTTAAGCTCCCCGGCCAAAAAGGGATGCTGCCCCAAAAGGGGTGCAAGCTGCCTTTCCCTTGCCAGCCTGCGGGCAAAGAGCCATTGCCGGAATCTCAATTTGAGATAGCCAAGATCAAGCAGAATATTGATTGGAACCGTTAAAAAAAACAGCAGCCTTTTAAAAAGCCCCCGATTTGTGCTCTTGTGGGGAAAACACGAATCATAACCGCCGGTGGCCAAAGACCCCGAATAGGTCATGAGCCAGGCGGAAGATTCAATCACCTGGCAGAGCCACACAAGGATATACAGGGTGTTGCGCCATGCCTTCAAAGGTTTGGCAGCCCCTTCCACCCGGTAGGGCTTTGGGGGGGATATGCGTGCAAGGTGCTGGTAAAGGACGCTTTTTTCAGGCTTTATGTTCATCAGCGTTGCGCCGAAATGGTCAACAGCCAACAGGTCGTTTCCGGCAATAAGGGTGTGGGGCCTGTTGCATACGGCCTTTATCTTGACCCCAAGTATGCCGTCTGCTGCGGTGAATCCGTCCACAACAGCCCAGTCCACGGGCAGGGCCTTTATGCAATGGGCTGTCCACAGGCCCACAAGCCGCTTGCAGTGGTAGTGGCTCACCTTGTCCTGAAGAGGCAGGCAGCCGTAAATGTTTTTTACTGCCAGGGTGTAATAGGAATAAAAGTGGGTTTTCATCTTGCAAAAGCTTATGCGGAAATCAGCCTCCACCCAGGTTTTGCCCACCTGGGCGCAGCCGACCTCCCTGCCAAAATCCTTCTCCACCGGCTCATCTGTAAGATCAACCAGCGGCACAAGGGCATCCACCCCGCCTCCGGTCACGCGGATTTGCGCGGGCAAAGGCGCCCTGCCCTGTTGGGCTGCCTCAAAGCCCAAATACCCGCAGCGGGCCGCAACGCTTGGCACGCTTCTGTTTAAAAACCAGTTGCCGTAAAGGTTCTGGCTTTCCACCACAGCAAGATTCGTATAACCCCTGGCAAGCAGAAGCCGCAGAAGATGAATCACCAGAAAGGGGTCAGTATAGACTCCCACATCCGAGCGCCGCAGCATCATGGAAATATTGGGCTTTACGACAACAAAAAAGTCCTCTTTTGATTTGGCTTTTTGTGCCCTTTTTGCCTCCAGCACCTCAAAAAAACGCCCTTTTTGCAGTACCTCCTCCAAAAGGGCGTACTTGTCTTTGGCAGGATTTTCCTCGGAATCCTGAACCACGGCCACAAGGCTTTCTTGAGCGGCTTCTTGAGTCATTTTTTCACCTGCAAAGGCTTTAAATGAAGGTGAAACAGGCAAAAAGCTGCCAGAAAAACAGCAACAGGCTCTGTGATAAGGGTTATAAAACCCATAAGGGTGATGTTTTGGTCAAGAGTTCCGGGAATGAGCACAAGAAAGCCGGTTGCCGGAAA
>JASEHB010000638.1 GCA_030018745.1 Desulfatibacillaceae bacterium
TGCTGATATGAGGTTGTTTTTCCCTCCTCCTGCTCACTGGCCTTTACCCTGCGCTTATGGCACTGCTCGCAGATGGGCGGCTTGAAATCGCCCTTTTTGGCCGGGCGGCGGTGGCATACAGTGCAGATGTCTTCTTGAGAATCTTGCTTCCAATAGCCGCCAAGGAGCTTGGCTTCCTTTTTTTCAAGGCAAGGAACAGGAAACTTGCGCACCTTGTCCAATTTGTTCAGAAGCTTAACAATGGAGGTGAGGCTGTCTGTGGGCTTGGAAAGTTTAATGTGCGGAATGATGTCGCCATCGCTTTGTTCAATGAACAGCTCGCGGATGAGGTTTTTAATATCGAATTTTTCGGCCAGTTCCTCGTTTTCATAATCCGGTACCAAAAAAACAAGGTTGTTGATGTCAAAATAAACAAGGGAGCCAATGGGAATTTTCCATTCAACAAGTTGCCGGACCTCGTTCCGGATTTTGTCAAGAACGGCTGCCCGTCCAAGAACATCGCCCATCTTGCGGGCTTCGGATAAAAACCTCAATCCGTCCCACCCTGCGCCCAGGAGCCGGAATTTTAAATTACTAATGCCGTCATAAGAGGGGGCAGGCCATTTGTCTTCCAGCAGGGCTTTTACAAGCCCGGCCTTGAAAATGGCCATCACGGAATAGCAATGCTCCCAAAGGGTGGTGTCATTGCATGGCCGGGTGGTATCGGACATGGCCTGGTCAAAGGCCCAGCGAACAGCGCCGAAAATCTGCTCCCTGGTCTGCGCGCAGGGGCTTTTAAAATACTTGGCAAGCCTTCTGTCTTCATCCAAAAAAAGGTAGAGTTCTTTGCGCACTCTGTCCAGGTCTTCCGGGTCCACCAGGTGTGGCCGGGGCGGGTAGCCATTCCGATAATGCTGCTCGGCATCTTCTGCTGTCAGGGTTGTGCCGGAAAGGTGGTGGTCTGTGCGGCTGTCCTCCATTCCGAAAATATCCGTATCTGCGGGCATTTTTGTAAACTGCTCGTTGCAGAAAAGCGGATTGTTGCGGTCCCACTGGCTGTCCTTGCTGTCGGCCCATTTGAGAAGGGCAATGAAGCTATTTTCATTAAAGCCGGTGTGTTTGCTGCAAACTCCTGCAATGGATAGATGCTCAAGCTTCTTCCAGATTGGATCAGGTAATTCATCCAGCTTTATATGGCTTCTGCCAAGGGGCGTGATCAGGTCGCAGAAAAGATCTTGGAAGCAGCATATCTTGCTGTCATATGTGCATACAAAAACATCCTCATGGGGGTCGTTACCATAATGCCATGGCGAATTCCCGGTTTGCCATTTCCTGCGGTATTCCAGAAAAATGGCGCTCAATTTGCCAAGGTCGTGCAAGAGAGCCGCCACTTCGGCCCAGGCCAGGAAAGGGCGGGCTTTTTTAAGGGTTTCCAGATTTGTCACAGGGCCTTATCCTCTCTACGGTTTGGGGGTGCTGTCAGACCTTCTTGCAATTTTTCCCCATATTCTAGAATGCTTGAAAGCACATTCTCCAATTTATCGCCTTCAAGTTTTTTGGGCGAAATTGCATTGCCTGCCCGGTCTGCGCCGGTGAAAAATAGAATTTCCGCCTTTTTGCCGGGCGGCAATTGGCTTTGCGCCCTTGCCCCTATGCTGCTGGTCTTGGCCCCAAAACCGGTGGTGCACAAAACATCGTAAGCTGCATTGGCCACAAGATTTAAATCCTGAAGAGACTCTTTGACGAGGTTCTCTTTTCCAATTTTCGC
>JASEHB010000054.1 GCA_030018745.1 Desulfatibacillaceae bacterium
GCCGCAAAAAAAGGGCCTGCCCGTTCTATTTTTTAAAGGCAGCATGGGGCGTGACAAAACAGCACTCTCCACCTGTTGTAAGCTCCACTTTTGCACTAAAAAAACCTTTGTCTTTTTAAGGGTGTCTTTTTTCGGGTTGACAAGCCCGATTTGGTTTTATATGAGATGACGCTGATTGTCTGACAGGGATTCAGGGCCGAGGGCCACAGCATAGAAATCTATTCAAGGAGGGACATTCAATGGCAGAAGTGGAATTCATGGGCAAAACCTTTAATGTGGACGAAGACGGTTTCATCGACTCCTTTGAGAACTGGTGCACCGAGTGGGTGCAGTATGTCAAGAAGACCGAAGGCATCGACGAGCTTTCCGAAGAGCATTGGAAGGTCATCAATGTGCTCCAGGACTACTACCAGAAGAACGGTATTGCCCCCATGGTGCGCGTGCTTTCCAAAGTCACCGGCTTCAAACTGAAGCACATTTACGAGCTGTTCCCGTCCGGACCCGGCAAGGGAGCCTGCAAAATGGCCGGCCTGCCCAAGCCCACCGGCTGCGTCTAAACCGGCGGAAAAGCATTTTGGGGAAAAAGCCTTGCCAAAACGGCAGGGCTTTTTCTTTTTAATGCCCTGCCCGTTTGCAGCACAGCCGACAAGCCCAGAATAGCCTTGCGCCAAGCCTTTGCCAAAGAGTCAGGCATGAAAGTATCTGTCAAAACAACCCTGCAAAATCAGTTGGTCAATGTAACCCCCCTTGTTCTGTCGGCTGTTGCGCAAATGGGGATTAAGGACGGCGCAGTGCTTGTCTATGTTCCCCACACAACAGCAGGAATAACCATAAACGAGGCAGCAGACCCGGATGTGGCCGATGACATTCTCATGGCTCTAAATTCCATTGTGCCTTCAGATGCCCCTTACAGGCACGCTGAAGGCAACTCCCCGGCCCATGTGAAGGCAAGCCTTATGGGGTCAAGCGCCATTGTTGCCGTGGAAAACGCCAGCCTTGTGCTTGGAGTGTGGCAGGGGGTGTTTTTCTGTGAGTTTGACGGCCCCAGAAACCGCTCAATGCACATTTTTCCCATGTGAGAAGGGGAAACAAAGGCCCAGGCAGAAGATTTTCCTGCCGGGTTTTTCCGCCGTTAGGCAAAACCAAGGATGATTTGGACCATGAGCAAAAAGGCCGCACCCGGAGAAATGGACACTCTTGACAGGGCTATTCTTAACTGCATCCAGTCCAATTTTCCCATCACAGAAAGGCCTTACCGGGAAGTGGCACGGCAGGTAAGCGCAGATGAAGAAACCGTTATTGAGCGGGTGGCGGCCTTAAAGGAAAAAGGCATAATCCGGCGCATGGGCGGAAACTTCTCCCCGGAAAAGCTTGGCTTTGTGAGTACCCTGTGCGCAGCAAGGGTGCCGGAGGAAAAAATCGCCCTTTTCGCCAAAACCGTCAACCGCTTCCAGGGTGTGACCCACAACTACCTGCGCAAGAACGATTACAATGTCTGGTTCACATTTATTGCACCCTCTGCTGAAATAATTGCCGCCAACCTCAAGACAATCGCACAGGAAACCGGAGTGGAGGACATCCTTAACCTTCCGGCAACCCGCGTGTTCAAAATCCGGGCGCTCTTCCAGGTGTGAATCCGGCCGACACAAGATCTTGCCCCAGCCTGCAAGCCTTTACAAAACCGCTTATTCTGCTATTGTTGTTTAAAATCAACCAGCGCCAAAGAACAATGGCGGGCGGACAATAATCCGTGCGCCAGGTGCTGCTGTTTTTGGTTACAAAAGCGCAAGTAATTCAACGGATATTTTAATGAAAAAAATAAAAAGGCCTGAATGGGCGCCAAAGGATGGAGGAGAAGGCTTTGCCACCCAGGTGCTGGATCCGGCAACCCAAGGCTGCAAGGCAAATAAGAGCGCCCCGCCGCCAAAGCGCAGGGACTTGAGCCTGGATGAGTATGTGAAAGGCGTGAAGGAATGCGACCGGACCATTCTGGGCCGGGCCATAACCCTGGTGGAGAGCAATTCCCAAAAGCACATAGGCCTTGCCCAGGAAATGTTAAACCGCCTCATGCCCCTTGTGGGCAATTCCATACGCATAGGCATAACCGGCATACCAGGGGCAGGCAAAAGCACATTCATAGAGGCCTTTGGCAGCCTTCTTGTGGAAAAAGGCCATAAGGTTGCGGTGCTGGCTGTTGACCCCACTTCATCTGTTACCAGGGGCAGCATACTTGGCGACAAGACAAGGATGCAAAACCTTGCCTCAAGCCCTTGCGCCTTCATACGGCCATCGCCTTCGGGCGGCATACTTGGCGGCGTGGCCAGAAAAAGCCGGGAGACCATCTTTGTATGCGAGGCCGCAGGCTTTGATGTGATACTTGTGGAAACCGTGGGCGTGGGCCAGAGCGAGGTTACAGTGCGCTCCATGGTGGATTTTTTCCTGCTCATGCTCATTGCCGGCGGAGGGGACGAAATTCAGGGCATGAAGCGCGGGGTGATGGAACTTTGCGATGCCATTGCCGTGAACAAGGCAGACGGAGACAACCTTGTCCGCGCACGCACGGCAGCAGCGGAGTTTGCCCGGATTCTGCATTACCTCACCCCTGCCACAAAGGGCTGGCAAACCCCTGCTGTCGCCCTTTCCGCCAAAACCGGAGAAGGCATCAGCGAGCTTTGGGAAACCATTTTGGACTTTGTGGGCAAAACCAAAGATTCGGGCGTGTTTTCAAAGCGCCGCCAGGAGCAGACTGTTGGCTGGGTTCATACCCTTGTGGAGCAGATTTTGCGGGATCGCTTTTTTTTGCATGAGGGAGTGTGCCAGGCCCTTGCCAAAATTGAAGATGCCGTGGCGTGCGGGCATATTCCCCCCACTTTGGCCGTGACCCGCCTGATGGAGGTTTTCGAGGGCTGCCGCAACCCGGAAGATATTCTGTAATACAGAGCACAAGGGCAGCAGAAATCCGGGGAAACTGATGACATCATGTTCCTATCGGCTGCTCCCCTGCCCTGCCCGTGAGGCGCGCAGGGATGATGCGCCTTTTTATGTCCGGGTCTATTTTTCTTTTTGCCATCCTCAAGTCAAATTCCGTTTGCAGATTGAGCCAGAATGCTGCTTCAACACCAAAGTAGAGTTCCAGCCGCAAGGCAGTATCGGCGGTTATGCCTCTTTTGCCGTTTACAATCTCGCTGATCCTGTTTGCCGGCACGGCAATATCCCTGGAAAGCCGGTTCATGCTTATGGCCAGGAGATCCAGAAAATCCTCTTTCAGAATTTGGCCCGGATGTATGGGGGCAAGGGTGTCAGGTTTATTCATAAAAATATACCTCAATGATAATCGGTAATTTCAACACTGTAAGCGTTTCCATCCCGCCAGGCAAAGCATACCCTCCATTGTGCATTGATGCTTATGGCGTAAAAGCCTTTCCTATCACCTGAAAGGGCATGAAATCTGTTGCCGGGGTTTTTCATGAGCGCTTCAAGACTGGGCGCAGCATGTAAAACCATGAGCCGCTTCAGCGCCTGCCTCTCAAAAGCCTGAAAGCGCCGCACCCGCTCACCGTTAAATAGCTTTTTCGCATCCCGACAAGCAAAAGAGTTTATCATATGGAAAACATAGTATGCAAAGCATAATATGTCAAGCAAAAGGCATCTTCAAATTACTCGGAAAAACCCTGCTTCCATTAGACTTGACTATTCTTCAGGCTGTATCTTCTTTTTTGCAGCAGGCTTTGCCTTTTTCGGGGCTGTCTTTTTGAGGGCCTTGTCCGTCTTTTTTGCTGCCGTGGCCCTGGCTGGCTTTTTGGCAAGGGAGGTCTTTTGTGCAGGGGCGGATTTTTCCTTAACAGCCGGGGCGTCTGCCTGCAAAGCATCCGCGCTGGCCGAGGCAAAGCCAAGAATCTTGGCGGCTTCCAAAGACTGGTAGAAGGGCAGCAGCCGGGCACGGATGCGATCTTCCAGAAGCCCTGTCTTTGTTATCTTTTTCATGGCCGGCTTTATAAGCTCCATGACCTCGCGGGTGGCCATTTTCTCGTCAACACCCACATCATCAAGCAGCACATCCAGGCCGGAATTCCCGTACTTTTCAAAGAAATACTCCACAAGCTCCTTGCAGATGCCTGCAAAAAACTCTGTGGTGCGGAAGTGGAGCCAGAAATCCAGGCCGATGACAATAAGGTCGTCCAGATCAACAGGGTCTATGGCGGAAAAATGCTCGGCAAGGGTTTTGTGGCCCACATGCTCCCAGGTGGCGTCTGCTATTTCCACCATGCGGTCTTCGTCCATGAACTCCCTTAAAAGCTCTTCACTTGAGGCTGCCACACTGCCCAGGCCCTTTTCAACGGTATGTCGCAGGGTCTCCTCAACGGTTTCAAGCAAACTTGGCATGGCAATGGATGAAAGAAGGCTGCCCAGATCCGAAACCCTGCCCATGCCCGGAATTTTTTTCGCCAGACTTTTAGGGGCCTGCGCCCATTCGGCAACAGTTGTGAAAACAGCATCTGAAACAAGCCGGTAATAGGCCTGGTTATGAACAGCCCGGTGGATGATCCGGTGGCGGACATTTTCCAGGGAAGCAATCTTGTCCACAAATTCGTCGTAAATGCTCTTGGGATAAATGTCCTCAAGCTGGGTGGACTCGTTTATCACCGAAGACAAAACCTTGCGGGCCATTTCTCCGGCAAGCTCGGAAATGCCCCCGGATATGGGCATTTCAATGACAACCCTCTGGATTATGCCCATTATCTGCTTTGGAGTGGCAATATCTGCCAGGCGGATGTCGGCAAGCTGGGCAAAAACAGCGGCCACCTCTCCCCGTATGGTCTTTTCAAGGCCCTTGCCTGAAAAGGATTGCAGTTCGTGGGCCACATGGGCTTCAAACAGTTTTTCAATTCTTGCATCCATGATTAAAGTGTCCAAAGCCGGGAGGAGGGTTAGGGCGCCGAAATTGCTGCCCCGTGAAGCAGCCAGATTACAGCAGAGCAGACATCATCAACTATTTCATCGGTTTCATGATCCGGGTCTGTAAGCAGCTTCATGCCACCCTGGCTCACAAGCAGAAGAACGCTTTCCGCCAGCAGCCTGCGCTCGTCCCAAGGGTTTTTTGCAGCCCGGCCCACCTGCTTTAAGGTGTCGGCCAGCATTTTTAAAAGGCGCTCCATTTTTAAGGCTATGGTGTTACGGAGCACCTCCGCGCTGCCTGTTCGCTCCTGAAAAAAAAGGCGCAAAAGGGGTGCATTTTCCTTCATACAGGCAAGAAAGTCCTGCACAAAAGGCTCGATGATTTTGCGCAGGCCAGCCGGAGTGAGCGAGCTTTCCTTTGCCAGAATGTCATTGGCCGATTTTTCCATGTCCTCGCAGGCCTGCTTGAGGCTCTTTTTGAGCACATTGGAGGCCTGATCAACAATGGCAAGGCCCAGCTCGTCAATTTCCCGGAAATGCCGGTAAAAGGAAGTGGGCGCAATGCCCGCCTTGCGGGCCACAGAGCGCAGCGAAAGGCTGGCATAGCCCTGGGCCGCAGAAAGCTCCAAAGCCGCCTCGATGAGGGACTGGCTGGTTTTTTCCCGCTGTTTTTTCTGTTGAGTTCTAAAGGACATGGACGAGCTTGCTCCCGGACCGTCCGGCGTAAAGGCATTAACCTTTTCCACAAGGCCTGTTTCCACGGCTGATAACTGCATAATTGATTTTCACAAAAAAATAAAGTGTTTCGTTAAAAAAAGGAGAAACCTTTTTTCCTTTTTGGCCGTCCACCTTGGCAGCGCCCCCCAGAAAAGCGCAATGCCCGGCAAGGCGCGCAGATCGCACGCAAGGCCGCAAGGTTTTTTATGCCCGCCTGCGCATGGCGCTTTCCAGCACACGGCTGCCTGCAAGGCGGATAAAGCCGGAACGGCTGTATGCAAAGGCCAGAAGCGGCATTTCGGGATTGATGGGGTCTTCCCTGTCCAGCACGCTGTTCTCTATGCGGATGCCAAGCTTTTTCATGACCCTTCTCCTTTTCTTATAAGCGGAGTGTTCTGCCCAATAAACCAGGCTGGTTATTGCCTGTCCTTATGCCCGCCTGCGCATGACGCTTTCCAGTACGCGGCTGCCAGCAAGACGGATAAAGCCCGAACGGCTGTATGCAAAGGCCAGAAGCGGCATTTCGGGATTGATGGGGTCTTCCCTGTCCAGCACGCTGTTCTCTATGCGGATGCCAAGCTTTTTCATGACCCTTCTCCTTTATTTATGGCAGCAGGCTGCCGGTTATAAATCTTTTGCTTAAAAAAGTTTGTTCTCGTACTTGAAGCTGCGGCAGTTGCCGGTGTAGGCCAGCAAATCGCCGTGGGTGGAGGCTGGCTTGACCACAAAGCCTTCGGCTGTGCGGCCGTCGTTGCAGCCCCCTGAATGCCTGGGTACGGTGAAGGCGCAGCAATTCGAAAAAACGCGGCGCGATGACCTTGCCCCTGCCTTTTTGCTTCCGGCTGCTGTTTTCATTTTCCGCCTCCTGGTGTTAGCTGTCCAATTATCTGTCCACACAAGTTTGCTGCCATCTGTTAAAACGATTGTGCGAACATCTGTACGCACAAATATATTAACCGGCATTGCCTTGTCAAGGAAAAAATTAACTATTTTTTATCATCTTGATATTATTTGATATTCATTGGATTTCCCCGCTCAAAAATGCCTGTTTTCCGAAAGATTTCCGGCAGAAAAGCAAAAAAAACTTGCTTTGGGGCCAATGGAGGACTATTTTGAATTGCATTCAAACAATGAAGCAGGTTCAATAACCAAACGCCGTTACAGCGCCCGGCTGCCGGGAAAACAGCCGAGACATACGCTGCATGGCGCGGCAGGGTGCAGCCTTTCTTTCCGGCAGGTCGGCAACCTATTTATAAGGGGGCACAATTCATGACAAAGCGACTCAACCTTGTCACCGGCGCGTGCGGCTTCACCGGCTCGCACCTTGTAAAGCAGCTTCTTGATGCAGGCCAGGCCGTGGTCGCCACAGATCTGGCCAGGGCCTTTGCCCATCCCAAAAACAAGGCAATCTTTGCCAGCCAGGGCATTGATTTTGCTCATCCAGAATGCTCTGTCCTGCCCAGCGACCTCACGGACAAAAAAAGCCTTGCCGCGCTTTTCAAACTGCCTGTCACCCATGTTTTTCACACGGCAAGCCTTTATGATTATTCAGCATCCATGGATATTCTGCGAAAAATAAATGTGGAGGGGGCCGTTAACCTCTTGAATCTGGCAATTGGCCACGACAAGCTGGAGCGCCTCATCCACTGGAGCACCTGCGGGGTTTTTGGCAAGCCTTATACAGCCGCAGATGGCCGCAAATGCAACATACCCTTTACAGAGGAAAACCCCTCGCCCAAAAACACGCCCATAAACCTTGACGAGCCAGCCGGAACCCACATTGTCAACGATTACTCTGTTACCAAGTTCAAGCAGGAGCAGATTGCCTGGCAGTACCACAGGGAAAAGGGCCTGCCGCTCACAGTCATCCGCCCTGCCCCCATCTACGGGCCTGGCAGCGACTATGGTCACGGCGGCATTCTCCTTGCCGTAGCCAGGGGGCTTGTGCCCGTCATTCCCAAGGATGCCAAAAACTACATAACAACCTCGGTCCATGTGGCGGATGTGGCTGGTTTCGGCGTTTTTGCAGCCGAAAATGCAGCCACCCTGGGCGAGGACTACAATGTGATTGATGATTCAATTATAAGCTACCACGAATTTCTACACTACATGGCCCTGCTCATGGGCCGCAGGATGAGGGATTTACCCCTGGTGCGCCAGTCGTGGCTGCGCCTTGTGGGGCTGCTTGCAGCCAATGTGTGGCTTTTGCTTGAAGAACGATTTGGGGTGCCAAGGGTGAGGGTTCTGGAAAAAGGCTCTGCCACCTATATGTCGAGCAGTTACTGGATCTCCAACGCAAAATCCAAAAAGGCGGGCTATATCTACAAATACCCGGATGTAAAGGAAGGTTTAAGGGAAACCGTGGACTGGTTCCGGCGCATGGGCTGGCTGGACCCGGCTTACAACCCCAAGGGTATATGGCAGGAAAACCTTTAGCCAGGATAATTCATGAATTATTCTGGCTGACTGCTATGCTCAACAAGAAAAGCTCCGGCGCGGGAAACAAGCCTTCTCACCCGGCGGGAAAGGGGTGCCAAGGCCTGCACAACATGCATGGGGCTGTCATAATGCACAAAAACAGCTTTCACGCCCTGCTCTTGGGCCTTTAGTACCAGATTTCGCCCGTCCATGCGCAAAGGCTCGGTGCGGCCTGCTGTTACAAAGAGAGGCGGCAGACCCGAAAGATCGCCATAAAGAGGCGAAATCAGAGGATTATCAGGATCATGGCCCTGGCAGTAAAGGGAGGCCAGAAAGTCGGCATTCCAGTCCACAAGGCATTTTCTGCCAAAGATAAAATCGTAAAAAGGCCGGTTGCTCTTGGTGAGATCCACCCAGGGACTCATAAGGTGTGCGGCTGCGGGAAGGGGCAGGCCTTCTTCCTTTAGCGCAAGCATAAGCGAAACGCAAAGCCCCCCGCCAGCAGAATCTCCGGCAATAACAAGTCGTTTAGGGTCTGCTCCTGCATCCAGCAGCGCCCGGTATCCGGCCAGGGCATCTTCAAGGGCCGCAGGAAAAGGATGCTCCGGCGCCCGGCGGTAATCCACAAGAAGGGCCTTTGCCCTTGCAGCGCGGGCAAGGTAGGCGGCAAGGCTGCGGTGGGAGCGCAATGACCCCATTGCATAGCCGCCGCCGTGCAGGTAGTAGAGAATTCTGGCAGATGAATCCTCAAATCCGCCAATCCAGGATGCAGGCCTGCCTGCAACCCTGGCAAGCCGCCGTCTTGTGCCTTTTGGGGGTGGAAGCAGGGCAGCAAGGTTGTCTATGAAAAGGCGGTTGGACTGCACAGCGCCGGAGCGCAGGGCGAACAAGGTTTTGAACAGGGTGTCGGGTGGCGGAACCTGATGGGCGTTTTTCATGGGTTTTTCAGGACCAGGCGTCTATCCAGTATTCAAGAAGCTTTTCCAGGCTTTCGCCTGTAAAGGGCACCATTTCCTTTTTATCTATGTTCTTCCACAGCTCCCAGTGGGCGCTTCCATTTTCGCCCTCCACCTGAAGGAGCATTCTTCTTTCGGTTTCATGCCCCTTTATGTAGATGTCTATCCGGCCCAGAAAACCTATTATATTGCGGCCCACAGGCTCAAAAACAATGGGCGGGCAGACCTCAAGATCCAGCTCAAGAACATCTATCTCATAGGTTCCCACAAAGTCTTCGGTAAGGGTTTTGGTGGAAAAACCCATTTTCACAAAGCCTTCGTCCATGAGGTCCGACAGCCAGCCCGCAATGTGCTGGTAGAGGGTCTTGACCTCCATGACCCACAGATCCTTGCGCCTTTTCCAGTCCTCATGCTGGCATTCGCGCTCCTGCTTTATTTTTGCGAGTCTGTCTTTAAGGCCCATGCCAGGCTCTCTTGCTTCCCTTGCGCGGATTTTGTCCTTGAGCATTTAGCTTCCTGTCCCCAAAGAGGTTCCTTTACAAATTAAGGCCTTTTTAAAGCATGGGCACAAATTTTTCGCAGATTGTTTTTTAAGGCCCCAGTATCTTTCTTATACCAAAAACCTGCCGGACAGGCAATCAGCGCTTA
>JASEHB010000055.1 GCA_030018745.1 Desulfatibacillaceae bacterium
GTGCAACGCAGCCATCGTTTTCCTGGGGCCGCCCTATAAGGTGTCTAGGAAGCGGGAGGCCTTGAGCACCTGCCACCTTCCTGCCAGGTTGGCAAAAAAGTCATGCCCCTTGTCATCCACAATCAGGAAAGCAGGAAAATCCTTTACGGAAATCTTGACAATGGCTTCCATTCCCAATTCAGGAAACTCCAGGGTTTGAAAATCGGTTATGCAATCTTTGCCCAGCCTGGCTGCCGGCCCGCCGATGGATCCCAGATAAAAGCCCCCATACTTTTTGCAGGATTCGGTCACTATCTGGGAGCGGTTGCCCTTGCCCAGCATGACCAGGCTTGCCCCGTGCTTTTGGAATAGCGGCACATAGGGGTCCATGCGGCCCGATGTTGTGGGTCCGCAGGAGCCGCAGGCGTATCCTGGCGGGGTTTTGGCCGGGCCTGCATAATAGATGATGTGGTTTTTGAAGTAATCTGGCAGGCCCTGGCCTCTGTCAAGGCGCTCCTTGAGCTTGGCATGGGCCATGTCGCGGGCCATCACAATATCGCCTGTTAGCATGACCCGTGTTGCTATGGGCAACTGGCTCAAGGTTTTTCT
Organism: Desulfatibacillaceae bacterium; assembly: GCA_030018745.1. Lineage (GTDB taxonomy): Bacteria > Desulfobacterota > Desulfobacteria > Desulfobacterales > Desulfatibacillaceae > JAGVAW01. The sequence continues at coordinate 589 of JASEHB010000055.1, forward strand.
TATCTGCTCCATGGGTTTTTTAAGGTCTATATGCACAGCCTTGTCCGAAACAGGCGAAACATCGGGAATGAATTTTTCGGGCCGGGTTTCCAGCTCCTCCAAAAAAATGCCCTCTTCCGTGATGAGGCCTTTGGCATTGCGGTGGGCGCTGCATGAAACCGCAAGCCCGATGGGGCAGGATGCGCCGTGGCGGGGCAGGCGGACAACCCTTATGCTCATGCAGAAATGCCGCCCTCCAAACTGGGCGCCTATGCCAAGCTCGCGAGAGGCTTCAAGGAGCTTATGCTCCAGGTTGATATCCCTGAAGGCATGGCCGGATTCGCTTCCTTTTGACGGCAGCCCGTCCAGGTATCCTGTTGTGGCCAGCTTTACGGTTTTTAGTGTGGTTTCAGCAGAGGTCCCCCCCACCACAAAGGCAAGGTGATAGGGCGGGCAAGCCGCCGTGCCAAGGGAAACCATTTTCTCCACAAGATATTCCAACAGAGATGAAGGGTTTAAAATGGCCTTGGTTTCCTGAAACAGGTAGGTCTTGTTTGCAGAACCGCCCCCTTTTGCCACAAACAAAAATTTATAGGCATGGCCTTCTGTGGAGTAAATGTCTATCTGCGCAGGCAGGTTGCAGCCCGTGTTCTTCTCGTCATACATGGAAACAGGCGCATTCTGGCTGTAGCGCAGGTTCTTTTGGGTGTAAGCCTGGCGAACGCCCTCGGAAAGGGCTTTTTTGTCCGAAGCGCCCGTGTAGATGTGGTCGCCCTTTTCGCCCACAATTATTGCGGTGCCTGTATCCTGGCAAAGGGGGAAAACCCCCTGGGCTGAAATGCGCGCATTCTGAAGCATCTCCCAGGCCACGAACTTGTCATTTTCCGAGGCCTTGGAATCTTCCAGAATTGCCGCAAACCCGGCAAGGTGCGATGCCCGCAGAAGATGGGAAACATCCACAAAGGCTTCGTGGGCCAGCAGTGTAAGGCCTTGCGGGTCCACCACAATCACCTTTTCCTTGCCGATGAAGGTGGTGGAAACAAAATCCCCGGTGAGCTTGCGATAAACCGTGGTGTCCGTGCCCAAGGGAAAGATGGGACTGTATTCACAGGCGGCTTCCATAAAGGCCCTCCTGGTTTCTTAAGCTGTATTAAACAAGGGAGCAAAGTAAAAAAACCGGCTTTTATGTATGACAGACACCGCAAAAAAACAAGCTCAAGCAGGCTTTGCCGGGCCAAGGGCTACCAATTTTTGGCACAGGGCATTTTTCTCTGGGTGGAGGGCCTTTTCTATAAGGCTTTAATGGGCCGGAAAAAATAGAAAACCCAGCCTCTTAAAGCTTTGGCAAGCCTCTGCTCTTTTTTGGGATTTGTGTCTTTGCGCCAATGGCAAAATTGAAAGGCTACAGCAGCCAGCCCTTTTTCCATACCAGCCTTCCGCCTGCCGCATAAAGGGAAGGTGCCAGACGGCGCAGATAATAACCGGGCAGAACATGGGCCGGTGTTGGAATAACCCCCTGATTCCTGGCAAGGCCTTTAAGCGCATGACGGGCAACCACAGCCGGGTCCGTTCCCTGCTTGCGGTAGAAGTCCGCCACCTTGCCCTTGCGGCTTTTGCCGGAATCATCGGAATGGTGCACAATGCCATCGCTCACTATCTGCGTGTTGATGACCCCAGGGCACAGGGCGCAGACCTTTATGTTGTGTTTGCCAAGCTCCATGCGCAAAGATTCGCAAAGGCCCACAAGGGCGAACTTTGTGGCGCAGTATGCAGAAAGGCCAGGAAGCGCAAAAAGCCCTGCCCCGCTTGCTGTTACAAGAATGCTGCCATCTTTGCGTGCAATCATGCCCGGTGCAAAAAAATGGAGCATATTGACCACGCCAAACAGGTTCACATCCACAATGCGCCGCCACTGGGCAAGCTCCATTTCCTCAATGCGCCCGGCAATGGCAATTCCTGCATTCAGGCACAAAATGTCCGCATGTCCCCAGTCTGCGGAAAATCTTTGAAAAAAAAGCTCGGTTGCCTGGCTGTCTGCATGATCCACAACGAAGCCGCCCGCCTGGCAGCCTGCGTTCGCAAGCTCCTTTTTGACAGCCTCCACCCTTTCGGGAACCAGGTCCGTTATCACCACACGGGCTTTTTCTTTTGCCAGGGCCATTGCCAAGGCTCTGCCTATGCCCGATCCTCCGCCGGTGACAATGGCTGTCGCATTTTTAAATTTGGACATGATTCTTACCTTATAAATGAATAATCTATGGGCAAAAAACACCAAAGCGCCCGGTTTTTCCGGGCGCTTGAACAAATCTTTGATATGGCTGTCCGAAAAAAATTCCCTTATGACAGGCTGCCAAGGCTGATCTTTAGCTGCTCCAGCGAAAAGGGTTTTTGAATAAAGGAAATATTCTTCTGATCAGCAAATCCCTTTTCCAGGCCCTCCCTGTTTAGGCCTGTGGTAACAAGAACTGGAATGCCGGGCCGAATTTTTTGGATTTGCTCCAAGGTCTTGGCTCCCTGCCTGTCAGGAAGATTCCAGTCCAGCATAATGTAGCGGATTGGGTGGGAATTGGCGCTTAAAATGCCCAGAGCCTCTGCCGCGTTTGATGCTGTAAGAACGCCATAACCCATGGTCATAAGCATCTCTCCGGCCACCTGCCTCACGGAAGGATCATCTTCCACAAGCAAAACCGTTCCCGCGCCTTCAACCGCCACAGGGGGGGAAGGAGGCGCGGCAGGCAGATACAGAGTCACCACAGTGCCCTGGCCCTGCTCTGACCACAAATCCACATGACCCTGGTGTACCTTCACAAACTCATAAACCGAGGCAAGCCCAAGGCCGGTACCCTTGCCCGGCTCCTTGGTGGTAAAAAAAGGCTCAAAAGCCCTTTCCCGCGTGGCCGGGTCCATGCCTGGTCCGGTGTCGCGAATCTCTATGGAAACGCATTTTTCAGGAAGAAAGGTGTTTTGAGTCTCCGGTCTGTCCGTCCGGGCAACATTGCGGGTTACAATGTCAATCCGCCCGCCCTGGCTCATGGCATCAGCAGCGTTGACCATAAGATTCCAAAGAGCCTGCTCAAGCTGGAAGGGTTCCACAGAAACGCTGTAAAGCCCATTGTCGAGATCCAGGCGCACGGAAACCTTGCTTTTGGCCTGGCCAAAGGTCTGGGCCAGCTCCGTGATGTGCCGGTTCAAATCAAGGGCCTGCTTGGCGTCAAGCCCCCTGCGCGCCACGCCCAGAAGCCGGGCCGTAAGCTCGGTTCCGGCTTTCACCTGCTTTTCAATGCTTTTAAGGCGGGAGTAGTCCTTATCCTGCGAGTCTGATTTCATGAGCATGACGGAAACATTGCCGCCGATTGCCATGAGCAGGTTATTGAATTCGTGGGCAACACCGCCGGTTAATGTACTAACAGGCGACAGCTTGTGTTCCGGGGCAGCCTTAATGTTTTTGTCCTTGGCATTATTCCGGCTGGAAGCCCCGGCCACCTGCTCCTGCTCCTGCTCCTGCTCCTGAACCTTTTCAAGCGATCTTTTCAGCCTCTCGCAGTCTCTTGAAACAGTCTGGGCTTTGGCTGAAAGATCCCTGCAAAGATCGCGCAGATGGGCGTTTTCCAGGGCATAGCCAAGCTCTGCCACCACCATGCCCAGAAGCTGCTCATCATCTGCCGTGAAGGCGCGCTGACGGCTCTTGCACGCAAGGTTGACCACCCCCACAACCCGCTCGCCTGCTATGACCGGCAGACTTAAAAAGGAAGGGGAATCAAACGAAGGGTTATTGGGGCGGCAGATGCGCGGATCTGTTTCAATGTCATGCACAAGCATGGGCTGACGGCTCTTTATGACCCGGCGCATTATTATGGCGTCTTCGTCAAAGACAAAGTCCTTGGGCAGCTCCTCAAAGGGGCTGTGCCTTGCCACAAGGCGAAGCCTGCCGGTGGCCGGGTCCAGGGTAAAGACCGAACCCACCTGGGCATCGGAAAGAAGCATTGTGTGATCAAGCAGGCGGGAGAGCATTGTGCCAAGATCCGCGCTTTTCTCGGTGAGATGAAGCATCTCGCGCATGACCGACAGGCCTTTGACCTTGCGGCCCAACTCCTCATTTGTGGCCTTCAACTGGCTTATAACCTGATCAAAGGCCTGGGCAGCTGCAGAAAGCTCGCCTGTTCTGGCAATGTTTTCCATCACCTCCAGTTGCCCGGCAGCAGCCTTTCTCACAATGGATGTGAAATCGGAAACCCGCTCAAAAAACTGGCGTAAAAGGACCAAACCCGCCAGAATGAACAGAAGGCCGCAGGCTGCCAGAAGAACATGCCAGGCATCAAAACCATTTTGCGATCGTTCAAGCGCAAGAAGCAGCACCAGAAACGGCAGCCCCACCACCAGTCCCTGGATGAGCGACAGCTTGTAGTTTATTACCCGCCCCTGCTCTGAATCCTTTTTCCCGGAAGGAAAGGACGACATGAGAACTCCCCGCTTCCATAAAGGCCCTGATAAAACCCCTCAAAGCATAAAATACACCAATTCAGGGTCTTAAGAATACAAATAATCACCTATAACTATATATTGATTAAAAAGTTAAGGCAACGCCTATATGTTGTTTGCCTGCCCCCTGACAGAAAGCAGTTTTTGCAAAAAAAGCCCCTGCCGTGTACTCTGTGCCGCAACACGGCATCCCGTTGCCGCTCCCTTTAAGACCTCCGGAGGAAATATGCCTGATCCCCTTTTTTTGCCTGTAAAGATAGGCAGGCTTGAAATTAAAAACCGCATCTATCTGCCTGCCATGCACCTGAACATGGCAAAGGACTTTGTACCTTTAGACCGCATGATTGATTTTTACGCCCGCCGGGCTGCCGGCGGCGCAGGGCTTATCAATGTGGGCTATGCCACAATCAACCGCTATGCAGGAAACACCATGTGCATAGGCGCCCATGATGATGCCTTTATTCCCGGCCTTTCGCGCCTTGCCGCAGCCATCAAGGGAAACGGCTCAAAGTCAAGCATACAGCTCAACCATTCCGGCCGCTACAACCACAGCTTTTTTTTGGGGGGTGAGCAGCCGGTTGCCCCTTCGCCCATTGCCTCCCGCCTCACAAGGGAAGTCCCACGAGAGCTTACCATTGATGAGGTGGAGCAGACCATAGCCGATTTTGCAGCAGCAGCCCTGCGGGCCAAAAAAGCCGGGTTTGATGTTGTGGATGTCCTTTCCGCCACAGGGTACATCATCAGCCAGTTTCTTTCGCCCATCACCAATACCCGCAAGGACAAATACGGCGGCAGCTTTGAAAACAGGATGCGCTTCGGCCTGGATGTGGCCCGCGCCATCCGCACGGCAGTGGGGCCGGATTTTCCAATCACCTTCCGCATCAACGGCAATGAGTTTATGGAAGGCGGCCTTGGCCGCAGGGAGCTTGCCCGATATGCAGCCGAGCTTGCCAAAAACTCCGTGGACGCAATCTGCGTGAATGTGGGCTGGCACGAGGCAAGGGTCCCCCAGATTGTTACCGGGGTTCCGCGCGGCGTTTTCCGCTATCTTTCCCGTGCGGTCAAAGAGGCTGTACCCATTCCGGTAATAGCCAGCCACCGCATAAATGATCCGGTAATCGCAAGAGAAATGCTTGCTGACGGGATGTGCGACATGGTGGCCATAGGCCGGGGGCTGATTGCAGACCCGGACTTCCCCATAAAGGCAAAGCAGGGGAAGGAGGAGCAGATAATCCACTGCGTGGCCTGCGCCCAGGGCTGCTTTGACAACCTTTTTAAGCTCAAGGCTGTGGAATGTTTGTGCAACCCCGAAGCTGGCTATGAAAAGGAGCGCTGCCTTTCAATGGCAGCCTCTCCCAAAAAGGTTCTTGTGGCAGGCGGCGGGGCAGCGGGGCTTGTGGCTGCAACAACAGCCGCGCGAAGGGGCCACAAGGTTGTGCTGTGCGAAAAATCATCAAAACTGGGAGGCCAGCTTCATCTGGCAGGAGCGCCCCCTGGCCGCGAGGAATTTTCTGTTCTGGGGCACGACCTTGCCCAGCAGGCCATTGCCGCAGGCGTGCAGATTCTTTTAAACACAAGCGTGGACGAGGCCCTGCTTGAGCGCGAAAAACCCGATGCAGTGATTGCAGCCACAGGCGCCCTGCCCGCCTCCCCGCCAATACCAGGCGTGGAACTGCCCCAGGTTGTGCAGGCCTGGGATGTGCTGGCAGGCAAGGTTTACACAGGCAAAGAAGTGGTGGTCATCGGCGGCGGGGCCGTGGGATTTGAAACAGCTCTGCTCCTGGCGGAAAAAGGCACCCTTTCCGGAGACGACCTCAAATTCCTGCTGGTGAACAAGGCCGAGGACATTAACGACCTTTACGAGCTTGCCATAAAAGGCACAAAAACGGTCACCCTGGTGGAGATGACCAAAACTGTGGGCACGGACTTTGGCAAGACCACCCGCTGGACTATGCTTCAAGACGCCCAGCGCGCTGGCATAACCATGCTCACCCAGGCCAAGGCGGTCGCCATCACGCCGGGGGGCATCATCCTTGAAACACCGGATGGCAAAAAGGAGCTTGTTGCCGACACGGTTGTTCTTGCAGCAGGCTCAATGCCCCATAACCCCATAGCCGGGCTTTGCCAAAAGAGGGGCATACCCTGCCAGACCGTGGGGGATGCCGGTGCAATAGGCCGGGCCTTTGACGCCATCCACCAGGGCTTTGAGGCAGGAAGCAAAGTTTAAGGCAAAAAGGCTCTTTTAAAAGATGCGGGGGCAAAATTTTTTTTTTGAATTTTCCCCCGCATCTTTTTTTAAGCAAAAAAACTTTTGCTAACCCATTGCCGGATTCTGTGCTGTTTTTCCCGGCGGTTGCTTTTTAAAAGGATGCTTCCTATATTGGATACATCTGAAAACCTTAAAGAGCTGGGGTTGCCATGACTGACTTGACGCCTCTTTCCCAAAGCCTGGAAGATTATTTGGAGGCGGTTTACCACATTGAGCAGCAAAAGGGCGCAGCCCGGCCCAAGGACCTTGCCGACCGCCTGGGGGTGACCGCCCCAAGCGTTACCGGGGCATTGCGCGCCCTGCACGAAAAGGGCCTTGTAAACTATATCCCCTACGATGTCATAACCCTTACGGCCAAGGGCAAGCGCATGGCAAAGGGCGTGGTTAAGAGGCATGACGCCCTGCGCGACTTTTTTCACCGAATCCTCTCAATAGAGGAAAAAGAGGCGGACGACGCGGCCTGCCGCATGGAGCACGCTGTGCCGCCTGTCATTCTGGATCGCATAATCCACCTTGTAACCTTTCTGGAAAAATGCCCCCTTGGCGGAAAGCGCTGGCTCGATGAGTTTGCCGCCTTCTGCAAGGCAGGAGAATTTGGCGGCCACTGTGACCAATGCCTGGAAACATTCAGGCAGGAGGTCTGCCAAAGGCAGGAAAAGGACACAAGTGACAAGTGAAAACCCCCTTAAAAAGGATATTTTCAAAACAAGGCCATGAGCAAAAAAATTTGCAGAATCGGGGCGCTCATCTCCGGCGGGGGCAGCAATCTCCAGGCGGTTCTGGACGCCTGCGCAGCTAAAGCCATTGATGCCAAGGTTGTTGTTGTTGGCGCAGATAACCCGGAAGCATTCGGCCTTTCAAGAGCAAAAAAAGCCGGTGTGCCAACCTTTGTTGCAGACTATGGGGCAATCCTTGCAGCCTGGCGGAAAAATCCTTTCGCCATAAAGCCGCCGCCTGGTTTTGATGCAGAAAAAATTCTCGCCAGACAAAAGCTTTTTTCAAATGACAACAGGCAGAAGGCCCTTTCCTATCTCACGGCCAGGGCCTTGTGCGAAGCGGCAGTTCTGGAAAAAATGCCTCCGGATTCTGTGGATCTGGTCATCCTTGCAGGCTTCATGCGGGTTGTAACGCCTTATTTTATTGACGCTTTTAACACAGACCCTGCCAAACCGCGCATAATGAACATACACCCGGCACTGCTGCCCTCCTTCCCTGGTGTGGACGGCTATGGCGACACCTTTTCATACGGCTGCAAGGTGGCAGGGGCCACGGTTCATTTTGTGGATTACGGCGAGGACACAGGCCCCATAATAGGCCAGAAATGCTTTGCCATCCTTCCGGAAGACGACCTTGAATCCGTCAAAAAAAAGGGCCTTGCCTTGGAATGGCAGCTTTATCAGGAATGTATAAATCTCTTTGCCCAAAACCGCCTGCAAGTCACATCCAAAAGACAGGCAGATGGTTCAACCCGCAAGACGGTGACCATTCTCCCAAAACAATAGAGGCTTTTAATATGACCACCTATTCCGTAACCCCTCTTGTTGTGGGCGCAAATGAAACAGACCAGGGAGTGATGACCTACCTGCGCGACTACGGGAAGCGCATCTGGATACCAATTTTTGTCTTTCTGGTGCAGGGCAACGGCAAAACAATTCTTGTGGATACGGGCCTGGAGGATTTTGTTGTGCCCCCATCGGTGGGGCAGCAGCACAATGCGGCAATCCTTCCTTTTGAAGAAGCCCTTGCAGGAAAAGGCCTTGCCCCGGAGGATATTGACATAATAATCCACACCCACCTGCACAACGACCATTGCGAAAACGATTACAAATGCAGCAACGCTGTTGTGTACGCCCAGAAAGCGGAAATTGATTTTCTGAAAACCCCCCACCCCATTGATCACCGCTATTACCCGGATGTGCTGGACGGCGTGAATGTCAAAACCGTTGAGGGAGATGCCCAGATTCTTGATGGCATAAGGGTCTTTCTCTCCCCCGGCCACACCGTGGGCGGCCAGTCTGTTGCCATAAACACAAAAAATGGCCTGGCCCTTATCACCGGCTTTTGCTGCAACGAAAAAAACTTCCCCCCCAGCGGCCCGGCAGTCGCCCCCGGTGTGCATATTGATGTGCGGGAAGCCTATGACTCCATCCAGAAGATAAAGGCCATGAAGCCCGATTTTCTCCTGCCTCTCCACGACTGGGCCGTGGCGCAAAAAACTCTCTGATGCTGCCAGAGCATAGGGGGCAAAGCCTTTTAACCCGTATAATTCATGAAAAATTTCGCCGCTAAAAAATATATAAAATGTTTTCAG
>JASEHB010000639.1 GCA_030018745.1 Desulfatibacillaceae bacterium
GACCCCAAAAAGGAGCCTTCATCATGCCAAAAAAAGCGCGCGAAATGACCCCGACAGAAGTGCGACATTTTGCCCGGCCAGGCCGTCACGCGGTGGGCGGTGTGCCCGGCCTTCTGCTTGAGGTTCATGCAACCGGCAATAAGGCTTGGGTGCTACGGGCAAGAATAGGCGACAGGCGGCGGCATATCAGCCTTGGCGGCTTTCCTGAAATATCCCTGGCCCTGGCCCGTGAAAAGGCCCGGATGCTTAAAGATGAAATCCGCAAAGGCATTGACCCCCTTGAACAGCGGGAAACTTTGAGGGCGGCCCTTGCAAGGGGGCGCGGAATAACCTTTGCAGACGCGGCGGCCCGGTGCCACAAGGTTAAGGCAGCTACTTTTAAGGACGGCAAAAACAAAAAACTTTGGCTTGCAAGTATTGAATTGCACGCCAACCCCCATATTGGCCCGGTGCCCGTCAAACAGGTGGAGCTTCCCCAAATTCTGCAAGTGCTTGAGCCTATTTGGACAGAAAAGCCCGAAACGGCCATGCGGCTACGCCAAAGGCTTGAGGCGGTGCTTGACTGGGCGACCGTGGCAGGCCACAGGAAAGGCGATAATCCGGCCCGGTGGAAGGGTTTTTTAGACCAAGTTTTACCAAGCCCCCAAAAATTGCACAAGAAAAAGAGCTTCCCCTCAATGCCCTGGCAGTCAATAGGCGGCTTTGTGGCAGATTTGAGGCAGCGCAAAGGCAGCGCGGCCCGGTGCCTTGAATTTTGTATTTTAACAGCCTCTAGATCCGGCGAGGCCCGGCTTGCGACCTGGAGCGAAATTGATTTTGATAAGGCCGTTTGGACAATCCCCGGCGAACGCATGAAGGCCGGAAAACAGCACAGGGTGCCCCTTTCAAAGCAGGCAATGGAGCTTTTAAAGGCCCTGCCCAAGTTTCAGGAAAGTGATTTTGTTTTCCCGGCTGCCCGTGGCGGTGCTTTGTCTGACATGGCCCTTTCAATGGTTTGCAGGCGCATGAAAATTGAGGCGGTGCCCCACGGCTTTAGAGCAACCTTTAGAAACTGGTGCGCGGAAAGCACGAACTACCCCCGCGAGATTGCAGAGTTGAGCCTTGCCCATGCCATAAAAACCAAAACAGAAGCGGCCTATTTTCGGAGCGACCTGCTTGAAAAAAGACGGCCCCTTATGGCAGCTTGGGCGGATTTTTGCGACCGGCAACAGGCAGGGGCGGAAGCGGTGCCTATAAGGAGGGCAAAAAATGACTGAAAACGAAGCCAGGGAACTATTGAAGCGATTTGTTTTTGACCAAGACGGAGTTGCATATTTAAGGTCTATGAACAGCGAGAAAAACCGAGCTTATGCAGTTGTTGAGCGCGCTTTTTCGGCAAAATACGGCCATGAAGATTTGGCGCTTTTCCTTGAAAAAGCCCAAAAAGACTATTTTTTGTTTGAGGCAGCCCTTGCCCGGTGTTGTCTTTACTTGGAGACCGGGCAGCCCTTGCCAAAGCCTTTGGCCCATTGGCTTGCAAACTTTTTGCGGACGGGGCAAAGGCCCCCAAAAAAGCAGACGGGGAAAAAAGCCAACAAGGCCCAGACGGGGCAAAAAGCCAACAAGGCCCAGACGGGGCAAAAAGCCAACAAGGCCCAGACGGTTTGTGAAAACACGGCCCGTGACATGGCATTTTTGCAGGCTTATCGGATACTTAAGGCAGCCAAGTACAAACCTATGACACAAAACCCCAGCAG
>JASEHB010000640.1 GCA_030018745.1 Desulfatibacillaceae bacterium
CTTACTCAAAGTATGTGACCGAAATTGCGATGCGCAGTGCAACGCCGCCATCGTTTTCCTGGGGCCGCCCCTTATTTTACTCTTCGTAGCCGGGCACCAACACCTCTCTTGGCTTCACGCCGTCCGAGGGGCCGACCACCCCTTCGCGCTCCATTATTTCTATGATGCGGGCGGCCCGGTTATAGCCGATGCGAAGCCTGCGCTGAATCATGGATATGCTTGCCTGGCGGGTCTGGGTGACTATGGCCACAGCCTCATCGTATTTTTCGTCATATTCCTGCTCATCCTGGGTTGCGCCGTTTTCTCCGTTTGAGGCAGGGGCGTCCGTGATGGATGTGTCGTACTGCGGGCGGCTCTGCTGGCGGATAAAGGCCAGAACCTGCGCCAGCTCCTCATCGGATATGTAAGCCCCGTGAATCCGCTGGAGCTTGGCTGCGCCCGGCGGCATGAAGAGCATATCGCCCCGCCCAAGCAGGTCTTCTGCGCCGTTGGAGTCCAGAATTGTCCGCGAATCCGTGCGGGAGGACACCTGAAATGCCACCCTGGCCGGAAAGTTGGCCTTAATGGTTCCGGTGAGCACATCCACGCTGGGCCTCTGGGTGGCAAGAATAAGGTGCAGGCCAGCAGCCCGCGCCATCTGGGCAAGGCGGGCAAGGGCCACTTCCACATCCCGCGAGGCCACCATCATAAGATCTGCCAGCTCGTCTATTATAATGACCACAAAGGGCATGGGTTCAGGGGGCGGTTCTTCCTTTACAGGCAGGGCAGGGGCATTTGACTGTGCAGAATTGTCCTGGGCAGAGTCGTCCGGGGAGATTTGGGCGCTTTGCTCTGCTTCCTCCGGTGCTTTTGGGGGCTGGTTTTTGGCCTTGTCGGCTATCTTCTGGTTGTAGCCGGAAATGTTTCTTGCCCCCACCTTTGCCATTGCCTCGTAGCGGGTTTCCATTTCGCGCACAGCCCAGAAAAGCGCATTGGTGGCTTTTTTGGCATCGCACACAACCGGGCAGATGAGGTGCGGTATGCCGTCATAGGTGGAAAGCTCGATGCGCTTTGGGTCTATCATCACAAACTTTACCTGCTCCGGGCTGTACTTGAACAGGATGCTTGCAATCATTGTGTTAAGGGCAACGGATTTGCCTGATCCGGTTGCGCCGGCAATGAGCAGGTGGGGCATTTTGGAAAGGTCGGCAACAACAGGCCCGCCCACAATGTCTTTGCCCAAACACAGGGTGAGCTTTGAGCGCTGGCTGGAAAAATCCGGGCAGGAAACAATTTCCTTGAAGCAGACAAGCTCCCTTTCCGCGTTGGGCACCTCTATGCCCACGGCAGCCTTGCCGGGGATTGGCCCCACAATGCGCACAGACATTGCCCGCAGGGCCATTGTGAGATCCTGGGCCAGATTTGTTATGCGGTTGATTTTTACGCCCGGCGCAGGCTCATATTCAAAGGTGGTGATGACAGGCCCAGGGCTTACCTCAACAACCTTGCCGTGAACCCCGAAGTCTTCCAGCTTTTTTTCAAGCAGCCTTGCCTGCATCTGGAGGTTTTTCTGGTCTGCGCCTTCCGGCCTGGGGGGAGGGTCCTCCAGCAGGCTTACGGGCGGCAGGGTATAGCCCTTTTCCTCGTTGGGAAAAAGCAGGGTTTCCTGCCGGGCCGGGGGTGCAATGGGTTTTGGGGCAGATTTTTTTATTTTTGGGGGCGTTTTTGGTTTTTCTGCGATGAGAACCTTTGTCT
>JASEHB010000056.1 GCA_030018745.1 Desulfatibacillaceae bacterium
ATATAAAAGCGCTTCCATGTTTGCACCTTACCTTTGATGCAGAGCGGGTTTGGATTACAAGGCCGTTTGCCTTGGCAGCCTTTTCCCGCAGTTTGAGCGGAGTTGCACGAAAACGGGGTACGCACTGGGCCTCTAAAGCTATGAAGGTTCCAAAGGGTGATCCTGAAAGAGGCGGGATATCTAGAGCCTGAACAACCCGGCCCGTAAAGGCTGGCAGATGCCCGGAGCTTTTCCATTGCATGGGCACATTGCCAAGCACCTGGCGCACCAAATCCTTAATCTCCCAAAGGGAAAAAAAGCGGGCATGGGAAAAAATATCCGGCGAAAAAGCGCTTTTTATGCGCCGCTCAAGGCCCTTAAGGGCAAATCGGTTTAAAAAGCCGATAACAACGCGGTCTTTGGCAACCCTGGCAGCCTCGGCCAGCACTTTGTGGGGGTCGGAAACAAATTCAAGGGCTGTTACCAGAACCGCAATGTCAAAGCTGTTGTCGTCAAAGGGAAGGTCCTCGCCATAGCCTATGTGAAGATCCGCCTTGCCCCGCAGGCGGGTCCTGGCCCTGTCAAGCATCTGCACGGAAGGGTCTATGCCGGAAACCGAAAGGCCCATGCCCAGAAAATGCTCCAGAAACCAGCCGCTTCCGCAGCCTACTTCCAGCAGCCGCTTACCGGGCAGACCCTGGACAAACCCGCCCACAAGCGCCTTTTCCAGGTCAAGGAAACGGCGGTTTTCCGGCTTGGCGAGCCAGTCTTCATGAATCCTGACATCTTGAGAGTCAAATACATATCCCATGAAAATAAGCGTAGGTCATTTTTTTTTGTAAATCAAGGCCTGCCCGGCATGAGTGTTGGCCAATGCCCTGCAATTTTTCATCAAGCAAAATTACAAGACAGGTTGACAGAAAAAAGGATTCGCGGTAAAAAAAACTCCCATGGTCAGAGGTTTGAGGTGTTGCGACCGTCAATGACTGCAAGGGCCTTTTTTCCATTCAACAAAAAGCTTTTGCACCAAAAAAACGGCCCCTCCATGCCCTGCCGCTGACCGCAAAACCGGCGCAATTAAATGGGCGCCCCGCCTTTTTTCAGATTTCTTTGCTTCAAGAATCCGGGCTTTAAGAATCCGGGCTGTTTTGCTTTTTAGCTCTGGCCAAATTAAGGAACTCCCATATGGCGACCCCCACCAAGTACATTTTTGTAACAGGCGGCGTTTTGTCCTCCCTGGGCAAGGGCCTGGCCTCGGCAGCCATCGGCGCATTGCTGGAATGCCGGGGGCTTACCGTAAGCTTCCAGAAGCTGGACCCCTACATCAATGTGGATCCGGGCACCATGAACCCCTTTCAGCACGGCGAGGTCTTTGTGACAGATGACGGCGCTGAAACGGACCTGGATTTGGGCCACTACGAGCGCTTTGCCAATGTGCGCCTGGGCAAGGACAACAACTTCACCACCGGCAAAATCTACCACTCCGTAATAACAAAGGAGCGCCAGGGCAAATATCTGGGCGGCACCGTCCAGGTAATCCCCCACATAACCGATGAAATAAAAAACGCCATCCGCCTGCAGGAAAACAAGTGCGATGTGGCTATAATAGAAATAGGCGGAACCATCGGCGACATTGAAAGCCTGCCCTTTCTGGAGGCCATCCGCCAGTTCCGCACGGATGCAGGCAAGGAGAATGTTCTCTACATCCATTTAAGCTATGTGCCATACATCGCCACTGCCGGAGAGCTTAAAACCAAACCCACCCAGCATTCCGTAAAAGAGCTGCGCGGCATAGGCATACAGCCCAACTTCCTTTTGTGCCGCACCAACCAGTTTTTGTCTGATGACATAAAGAAAAAGATAGCCCTTTTCTGCAATGTCACCAAAGACGAGGTCATAACTGCCAAGGATGTTGACTGCATTTATGAAGTCCCCCTCATGTTCCATGCCGAGGGCCTTGACGACAAAATTCTGGAGCACCTTAATATATGGACCGGCGCACCCAGGCTGGAGCAGTGGGCGCAACTTCTTGAGCGCATAAGAAACCCCAAGGATGAAGTGACCATTGCCATTGTGGGCAAGTATGTGGAGTTGAAGGAATCTTACAAAAGCTTAAACGAGGCCCTTGTACACGGCGGCATTGCCAACAATGTGAAGGTGAACCTTGTTTTTGTGGATTCTGAAACCATTGACGAAAAGACCTGCGTCCAGGCCCTTGCAAATGTCCACGGCGTTCTTGTGCCTGGGGGTTTTGGCTCAAGGGGTGTGGATGGAAAAATATGCTCCGTTGCCTTTGCCAGGGAAAACAAGGTTCCGTTTTTTGGAATATGTTTAGGAATGCAGGTTGCAGTCATTGAGTTTGCCCGGCATGTTGCAGGTATCCCCGGTGCAAACAGCACAGAGTTTGACGAGAATGCAGCCGACCCGGTCATCTACCTCATGCGGGAATGGCTGGACTCCAAAACAGGCATTGTCCACAGGCGCGACAACCAGAGCGACAAGGGCGGCACCATGCGCCTGGGGGCATACCCCTGCGTTCTGGCCCCGGACACATTCGCCCGCAAGGCCTACGGTACAGAGCTCATTTCTGAAAGACACCGCCACCGCTACGAGTTCAACAACAAGTACCGCAAGGCCCTTGAAGATAGCGGGCTTGTCATTTCCGGAGCCAGCCCGGATGAGGAATTGGTGGAGATTGTGGAAATAAAGGATCACCCCTGGTTTTTGGGCTGCCAGTTCCACCCGGAATTCAAGTCCAGGCCAATGGCGCCTCATCCCCTTTTCCGGGAGTTCATCCGCGCAGCATACGAGTATAAGCTAAAGGCAAAGTGATTCCTGCCCAAAAATCAATTTTGCAGCAAAAAGGCCCCTTTCCCCCCCATAATTTGGCAGGGAAAGGGGCTTTTATTTTATAAAAGTCAAAAAAACCTTACGCAGCCCGGTCTAGTGTGCGGTACTGAATTGCCTCGGATATGTGGGAGGCGCGGATATCGGCCTCCCCGGCAAGATCTGCAATGGTGCGGGCGATTTTCAGCACCCGGTTGTAAGCCCTGGCCGAAAGGCCAAGCTTGTCAACAGCAGCCTCAAGCAGGCGGGTGGATGCTGCATCCACCTCGCAGAACTTTTTTACATGGCGGTTCTGCATGGCCGCGTTGGTGTGGATATGCAGCCGGGCAAACCTCTCCTGCTGAATGCTGCGGGCATTTGCAACCCTTTGGCGCAGGGCGGATGAAGGCTCGGCTTTGGCTGTGGATGCCAAATCCTTGTAAGCCACAGCCGGAACCTCCACATGAATGTCCAGCCTGTCCAAAAGAGGCCCGCTAATTCTGGAGCGGTACTGGCGCACAAGGCGCTCTCCGCATCGGCACTCGTGGCGGGTATCTCCCAGGTGCCCGCAGGGGCAAGGGTTCATGGCAGCCACAAGCATGAAATCCGCCGGGTATGTCATGGATATGGCTGCGCGGGAGATGGTCACGACTCCATCTTCCATTGGCTGGCGCAAAACCTCCAGCACCTGCTTTTTGAATTCAGGAAGCTCATCCAGAAACAAAACCCCGTTGTGGGCAAGGCTGACTTCGCCGGGCCTGGGAATGCGGCCTCCGCCAATAAGGCCTGCATCGCTCACCGTGTGGTGAGGGGCGCGGAAAGGCCGTTGGGTCAAAAGGGCCTGGCCCTTTTTTAAAAGGCCTGCAACAGAATAGACCGCTGTTGTGTCCAGGGCCTCTTCAAAGGAAAGGGGCGGCAGAATGGTGGGAAGCCTTTTTGCAAGCATTGTCTTGCCCGAACCGGGCGGCCCCAGCATTAGCACATTGTGTCCGCCTGCACAGGCCACTTCCAGCGCCCTTTTCACATATTCCTGGCCGTGAACCTCGGAAAAATCTCCTGACAAGGCATGGCGGGCAGCAGCAAAAAGCGCATCCAGATCCACCCTTGTGGGAGGAATTTCCACCTCGCCAAGTAAAAAGTTCACAACATCGGCAAGGTAAGCTGCGCCAAGAACCTTTATGCCAGAAACCACCCCTGCTTCGGCTGCATTTTCCGCCGGAACAATAACCCCTTCAAAACCTGCCTTGCGGGCTGCAATGGCAAGGGGCAGAGTTCCGTGAACAGGCTTTATGCGGCCATCAAGCGAAAGCTCGCCGAAAACAAGGTAGCGATCCAGCGGCGCATCAACAATAAGCTCCATTGCTGCAAGAATGCCGATTGCAATGGGCAGGTCAAAACCCGTGCCCTCCTTTTTTATGTCCGCAGGGGCAAGGTTCACGGTGATGCGGTCATTTGGGGCCATGTAGCCCGAATTTATCAATGCAGCCTTTACCCGCTCCTTGCTCTCCTTCACCGATGTTTCTGCAAGGCCTACTGTGGAAAAAAAAGGAAGGCCCGTGCGGATGTCCACCTCCACCTCAACAGGAACAGCCTCAATGCCGATGACCGCTCCGCTGCAAACCTTTGCCAGCATTCAATTGCCTCCGGGCCTTGAAAGTGTCTGCCAAGCCAAAATGTGCTGCAAACTTTACTGCACTGACTGGTCATTATGGCAGATGTGTACCTTCTTAACAACTCCTGGCCTTACAATTAAGGGCAAATAAACTGTCCAGTTTGCAGCAGATAAAATTTGCCAGCGCTCCCGTGCTCACCATGCAAGGCAATCATTGCAAATCTTTTTGCCGCAAAGGAATAAGCCCTGCCCCGGCCTTATCCGGAACCAGGGCAATGTGCACCGCGCAGCTTTTTCCTTCTTGACCCATGCAGCGCCTCCATGCTATGAGGCGCTTCTACCAAAGGCCGACGTAGCTCAGATGGTAGAGCAGTTGATTCGTAATCATCAGGTCAGCGGTTCGATTCCGCTCGTCGGCTCCAATAGAAATTAAAGGGTTAACCTTAACAGGTTAACCCTTTGATGTTTTTATAAGTTTTTCTTTCAGATGAACTATGGGCTACCTTGAGACCCGGCCCGACACTTTTTCGCCGACAAAGGGCCAGGGTCTGGCTTCTTCAATTTCGTAGGACAGTTCCAGAAGGGTTTTTTCCTGTCCCGTGGCCGCCGCAAATTGTATGGCACCCGGCAATCCGTTCGCTGTCAGATGCCCCGTGGGCAGGGATATGGCAGGCGTTCCTAAAACATTCTGTGCGGGAGTAAACGGCACGAATTTTTCCAGCCTATCAAGGGCAAGCTCAAAAGGAACATCAGGGCCCATTACCCCAACTTCAGGCTGTTCATGCCCCAGTACAGGCGAGAGAAGCGCATCATAATCTCCCAGAATTTGATTATAGAGCTTTGCAAACCGCATCATGACAAAGGGCATGAAAGGCAATCGGTATGACTTTTTAATGAAATGTCGGCTCAAGCCGGTCGTAAGTGGTTCAACCTTGCTTCGGTCAAAGCCCTTTCCGAATGTCGGCCCGCTTAACCATTTTATCATGAACGCAAGCATACCCCAGTAAACAATGAAATCATCCCCCATCTGCCTGGTTATGGGCGAAGTGATCTCTCGGACCGTATGCCCCAGTTCCTCGCAAGTTTTGGCCATGCTGTGAACGCCTTGGCTGATTTCCAAATCACAGGCCTTGTGGTAAGGGCAATCCGTATAAAAACCGATTTTCAGGCGTTTTTTGCCAGGATGCTGAACAAGACCGATTTCAGGAAGGCGCGGGTTTTTATAATACTGCTCGGCAGCATGAAAAAAATAAGCGGTATCCCTTACAGTACGGGTCAAAACGCCTTGGTGCACAATATTCACCGGCAAAAACTTGGCTGCCTCATGGTTAACCAGCCGGTCCCTGCTCGGTTTCAATCCCACCAGACCGCAGCACGCCGCTGGAATGCGGATAGACCCGCCGCCGTCATTGCCGTGGGCTATGGGAACAACCCCCGCCGCTACCATGGCGGCACTCCCCCCGGAAGATCCGCCTGTTGAGAAACCGGTATTCCAGGGATTTCGAGCGGGGCCAGAAAGCAGGGGCTCGGTTGTGGCAGTCAAACCAAATTCCGGCAGAGAGGTTTTGCCAAGCGGAATCAAACCGGTTGATAGAAATTGCTTCACAAATGCGCTGGATTCCTTGGCGGGCTTTGAGGCAACAGCCCTTGAGCCTTGCAGCGTAGGTACTCCCTTGATGTCATCATTGTCTTTGATGAAGGCTGGAACACCACGGAAAAAATTGTTCCGGAGATTACGGGCATTGGTCATGGCCTCATCAAAGGTATCGGTTACAATTGCATTCAGCTTTGGGTTGACTTTTTTGGCCCTTGCAATGGCTGCTTCAACAGCTTCCGAGGCCTTTATTTCTCCAGATGCTATTCTTTTTGAAATCTCGACAGCATCCATTTTCGCCAGAATGTCATCGCAAAAAGCGCTTACCTGCTTGGAGTTTTCCATTTTTCTCCCATGTCCCATGTTGCCACGAGCAGGACCAAAATCAAAGGGTTTATGCCAAAAGTATTACGCTCTATACGCAAACCTGCACCAATTTTTATCAATATTCATACCTGCCAAAGGTGAAAAGCCGCTCTGCCCCAACTGTAAACAGCCTGTAAAAGACTTATCCAAGGACTGGAACCTGCTTCTTATCGTCAACCCGGTTTTAATATCTGAAAGGTTCTTTTTGAACAGGGCAAATGCCATGCCTGCAAGGAGATGGCGGTCCGCAGCGGATAAATCAGGGCTGCTGCTTCGATACAAGGCCCTGGTAAAAGCTGTCGTAATACTCCATTGCTGTTTCAACAACTGCCTGGGTGTTTTCGCCCTCGCGAATCATCTTCACGGTGGCATCCCTCATGGGGATTGATTCGGCAAACTTTTTTCTTTCCCACACATTCACCTCTATATCGTCAATTATGCGGCCAAGGTGAGCCACCGCCGGGTCATCAACCTTGTAATGCAGCGCCAGCGAAACAAAGGTTGACATGTTGTGATAGCGCCTGAACTTTGCATAGGGGGTGTCAAAGGCAACACCATCCATGCGGGATTCGCCTTTTGGGTAAAAACGGATTTCAGCCTCCGGCGCGATGAATCGCTTTATGAGCCAGATGGATGCAAGCTTGTCAGCCTCAAGGCCCTCCCATGTTGAAAAGACCTCCTCGCTGGCGGCTTTTTCATCCTGGCCGTATGCGCAAAAGGCCCCGGCGAAAAAAAGGCAGGCAATGACTGCCAGAAGAGCAAAAATCCGCATGATTTCAAACCCCCTGCTGCAAAAAGCTGCGCACAAAGCCGTTTTCCGGCGCAGCCAGCACGACTTCCAAAAGGCCCTGCTGCACCACCCTGGCCTTGTCCATTATGGCTATGGAGTCTCCCAGAGCCTTTGCCTCATCCAGATTGTGGGTGACATAGATGACCCCTGTATTGTACGCGCCCACAAGCTGCCTTATCAAGGCCAGTATTTCGCGTTTGAGGATGATATCCAGGTTGGAAAGAGGCTCATCCATGAGCAGGTATCCGGGTTGAGTTACCAGCGCCCTGGCCAGGGCCAGCCTTTGGCGCTCCCCGCCGGAAAGATGGGCCGGATAGCGCCTGCGAAGGGGCAACAGCTTTGTCTGCTCAAGAACCTGAACTATTTTTTCCTCTGCCGCGGCCTTGCGCAAGCCTTTGAGAACAAAGCGCAGGTGCTTTTCCACGCTCATGTGGGGCCAAAGGGCAAGCTCCTGAAAAACCATTGAAACGCCCCGTTTCCAGGGCGGAACAAAGGCCCCTTCCCCGGCAACGGTTGTTTTGTCAATGGAGACAGACCCTGTATCAGGCTTTTCAAAGCCTGCCGCAATGCGCAAAAGTGTTGTCTTGCCGCAGCCCGAAGGCCCCAGCACAGCAAGAACCCTGCCCTTTTCAACGGAAAGGCTCACGGATTCAAGAACCGGCGTTTTGGCAAAGGACTTTGTCACATCAGAAAGGGTGAGCATCAGGCAAACCTCGTCACCAGACGGTGCAATGCAAACCATATTACCGCGCACAGGCTTATCACAGCCATAACAAAAAGGCACAGGGCCGCCACCTGCTCGTGCGCCCCGTAGTGCATGAGGTTGTATATGCGAAGCGTAACCGTTTCCCTGCCGGGTGGCAGTATGAGCAGCGTTGTGCCAAGCTCTCCAAGGGCAAGGATGGCGGTCACAAAAAAGGCCACAAGAACACTGGGCGCGGCCAAAGGGGCCACAATGCGCGCAAGCAGCCGGGCATGGCTGTTGGATGATATTTTGCAGGCTTCTTCAAGGCTTGGGTCAATCTGCTTTATTCCCGCCTGAACGGTTATAACCGCAAAGGGCACAAAGCGCGCCACATAGCCCACCACCACAATGGCGGTGCTTGTGTAAACCAGGTCCAGGCCCGGCCTGTTCCAAACATGAATAAGCCCTATTCCCATTGTCACGGCAGGCACGGCCAAAGGCACAAGGGCACCGTAGCCCAGAAGCGCGGATTCAAAAGGCCCGGAGCGCTCAATGGCATGAGCCAGAAAAAAGCCCAGCAGGGCTGCGGCCAAACCCGCGGCCCCTGCCATTGTGAGGCTGAATGCAATGCTCTGCCAGGCGGATGAAACAGCCTGCACAAAGCTGGCAAGCCCCCCTGCCTCTGTTGCAAGCTGAATTACGGGCGCGCCAACGGAAAGGCCAAAAACCGCAGCCGCTCCCAGAAAGGCAGGCAAAAGGCCCCATCCGGCCCTGTAACGCAGAGCGCCCTTGCGTCCCAAAGAAAGGCTTACAAAAGCCCGGTTGCCCAGGGCCTTTTTCTGTACAGCCAGTAGCAAAAGGGCTGCAATCATTATGGGCAGGGAAAGAATCGAGGCGGCCTTCTCGTCATAAAAAGCGGAAAACTGAATAAAAATCTCCACAGGATATGTGCGGACCCGCAGAATATCCGGCACGGAGAAATCCACCCCTGAAAACAGAAAAACAAAAATGGCCCCTGCAAGGATGTGGGGCGCAACAAGGGGCAGCACAACCCCGGCAAGAACAGTCAGGGGCCTGTGGCGCAAAAGGGCGCTCTCCTCCAGGTCCGGGTCAATGCCCAAAAGGCCTGCCCAGGTGGTGAGATAAACAAAGGGGAAATAGGCCAGGGCAAGCACAAAGGCAGCCCCCAATGCAGTATGGATATCCAGGCCCGTGGCAGCCAGAAGGCCCGGCGAAAGCCTGTCCCACACAATGGCGTGAATGTAGGGGGGAATGAGAAGCGGCGCCACAAAAAGCGCGGAAGCCAGATTATGCCCCCTGAAACGAACCTTGCGGGTGAGCAGGGCAAGTGGCGCGCCAGCCAGTACCGAAAGCAGGGAAGCCCCGCCCGCCACCACAAGGCTGTTCTTCACAAGGCCCCACTGCCGCATGGAAAGCATTGAGGCATCGCCGAAAAGGCCGCTCCACCCGAAAAGAGGGGCTGCAAGCATATAGATAACGGGCGCCAGGGCCACAAAAACCATGACGCCCGTTATTGCAATTGTCCAGGGCCGCGGATTAAGCATTCAGAAAAGCTCTCCTTCACCTTGCCGGGCCTCCTGCATCTTAAGGATTTGCCCCGGCGGCCCGCCGACAAAGGCCATCCCGTATAATTCACGCGACAATATTTGTGCACTGGCAAGGATAGAGGGGTGAAGGCATACTATTTGTATGCCG
>JASEHB010000057.1:0-3678 GCA_030018745.1 Desulfatibacillaceae bacterium
AGCCCGCACCGTTTTTGGTGCGGGCTTTTTTGTGCTTCTTCCCGTGCACTTGTTAAGGCATAACATCAGTCTGCCCTATTTACCGCCAAAACAAGCCTCATCCATTGTTGCCGCAGCATCGCTTGTTGACACAATGCCATCCATGCGCCCCATTGTTTCCGGCAGCACAGAGAGGACAAAAAAGTCGCAGCCTTTAATCTGGCCTTCATAAAAAGCCGCCTCACGGTTCTGTGCAATTATTGCGCCGCGCTCCGTCCCTGTTTTTCCGCCCAGAATGGCATTGCGCTTGGGCAGGGCCACAACTGCCCGCCACAGGTGCATCCACGCAAGAACAACATCGCCCATGGAAAGCAAAAACGGATAGGCCGCAGAAAAAGCTGTGAGAACCCTCTCGCTCATGGCGGTTTTGCCCATGTGCATGGCAAGCTCCGCCAGCTTGGCTGAAGCTGTCTCCACCTTGACGGCATAAGGTGCAAGTTCTTCGTACTCCTTGGCCTGGCCTATTGTCTTTCCCATTTCTGCAAGTAAATTCATGAACACCTGGCCGTTTTGCTTGCCAAGCTGGCGGGCAAGAAGGTCCATTGCCTGAATGCCGTTTGCCCCTTCGTAAATGCCTGTTATCTTGCAGTCGCGGGCAAGCTGCTCAACCGGATAATCCTGGCAGTAGCCATAGCCGCCGTAAACCTGCATGGCCTGCACGCAGACTTCAAAGGCCCTGTCCGAGCAATAGGCCTTGAGAATTGGTACAAGAATTTCCACCAGCCCAAGGTATCTGGCCCTTTCCTCTTCATCTTCGGCCACCAGGTGCATATCAAAACAGCGCCCGGTGAAATAGTTCATGCTTCTCATGCCCTCAACAAGGGTTTTCATCCACAAAAGCATCCGTCTTACATCCGGATGATTTATGATTGGCACGGAAGGGGCGTTGGCGTCCATGAACTCCAGCAGGTTCTTGCCCTGTACGCGCTCGCGAGCATAGTTGACAGCATAAAGGTAGGCCGCGCTTCCCAGGGAAAGAGCCTGAACACCCACATTGAGCCGCTCCTCATTCATCATGAGAAACATTCCCTTAAGGCCCTTGTTTTCAGGCCCTAAAAGTGTGCCGATGCACTGGCCTTTGGAGCCAAAGGAAACCTGGCAGGTGGCGCTTGCATGTATGCCCATCTTTTCTTCAATGGCTGTCACCTGCACATCATTGTCCTGGCCCAGCGAGCCATCCGGGTTGACGCGATACTTGGACACAAGAAAAAGGCTGATTCCCCTTGTGCCCGCAGGCGCTCCCTCTATGCGGGCAAGCACCGGGTAAACAATGTTCTCTGTGAGGTCGTGGTCTGCGGCTGTGATGAAGGTTTTCTGGCCGGATATGGAATAGGTGCCATCCCCATTGCTTTTGGCTGTGGTGGTGAGCGCCCCAAGGTCCGAGCCTGCCTGCGGTTCGGTGAGCACCATTGTGCCGCCCCACTGGCCGGAATAAAGCTTGGAAAGATAAAGCTCTTTCTGCTCCTGGGTGCCTATGGTTTCAATTATCTTGCCTGTGCCGTGGCAAAGCATGGGATACATGACAAAGGCGGTGTTGGCCCCGGAAAAATACTCGCCCGCAGCCTGGGCAAGCAGAACGGGCATTCCCTGGCCCCCCACCTCCGGGTCATCGGTCATTGCAATCCACTCGCCCTCGCAAAACGCCTTGTAGGGCTTGTGAAAACATTCCGGAACCTTTACCCGCCCGTTTTCCAGCTTTGCGCCTGTTTTATCTCCCTCGGCATTGGTTGGCAGAATTTCCTTGATTGCCAAATTCCGGGCCTCGGTGATTACCATGTCGCAGGTCTTTTTGTTGAAGTCCTTATAACGGGAGTATCTGGAAAGGTTTGCAATATCCATCTGCTCAAAGATGACAAAATCCACATCCCTGCGGTCCACTATGAGTTGAGCCATAAAAAAACTCCTTGCCAATATTGTGCATGAGGTTAACAAAGCGCCAACAGGTAAAGGGAATTGTCTTGCAGCCTGCTGGCAAAGCACCGGCCATATTCAGGCAAATAAGTGTTAGCACACACAGTGCCAAAACTCCCCAAAACTATATCATATTGATTTAATAAGATTTTATGCTTGAGGCAAGCTTGGCTTGGATATGGAATCGAGCCGTTTTAGTCCCGGTTTAAGCCCTTTTTGCCCCGGCATCCATGCAAAGCGTTCCAATAGCAGCAAGCTTGGTCTGCTCTTGGATATCATCTTCCCGCAGTACCTTTTATTTAAATTAAATAAAGCTGTTTTTTTATCATAAAAAGCTTGCCATGCAAATTATTATGGTTGTATATTTATCTATACAGTCTCATTGCTTAATGTTGTTTTTCTGTGTGATGCATTTCATAGCAAATGCCGGGCCGTTAACAATCCTTCCGCCCCCACCCGGCAGCTTCCCTAAAGGAGAACTGTCTGGTGGCAACGGCTCTGCTTATCGGCCTGGAGAATGTCCATCACAAAGGCGAAACCCGTTTTGCCACCCCTCCGCTGGGCCTGGCCTGCCTGGCCGCCTTTGCCAGGGAAAAGCGGCCAGGCAAAGACAGCTTTGTGATTATTGATGAGGCAGCAAAACCCCTTTCCAGCAAACAATGGGCAGACAGGCTTGCCCAAATTTGCCCGGACATTATTTGTCTCTCTGCCCTTACCACCGATGCCGGAGCCTTAACAAAAAAGGTTGAACTGTTTAAATATTTGCTGCCCAGTACCCCCATAGTTGTGGGCGGCCCCCATGCCACGGCCCTGGGGGAAAAGCTGCTGGAAAACCCCGGAATTGATTTCGTTGTGAGAGGAGAAGGCGAGCTTGGCTTTGTCGGGCTTCTGGATGCCCTGGAAAAGGGTGAAAAATATCCGGAAAATTCCATTCCAGGCCTTAAGTTTATAAGGCCTGACGGCTCGATGAAAATAAATCCGTACAACAAGGCCCTGCTGGATATTAACACCCTGCCTCTTCCTGCCTGGGACTTGATTCCATTTGAAGATTACTCAACCCTTGCCCGCATGACCCCGTCACAGATAAGCGGCTTTTATGCCCCCATAATGACAAGCCGGGGTTGTCCTTTTCATTGCACCTACTGCCATGATGTTTTCGGCAGCAAATTCAGAGCCATGAGCCCATTGCGGGTGATCGAGCACATGGAGCAGCTTATCAACAAGTTTGGCATTACTGACTTTGAGATTATTGATGATATCTTCAACCTGGATTACGACCGTGCTCTTGAAATCTGCCGCCTCATTCAAGAGAAGGGGCTTAACATCCGCTTTTCCTTTCCTAACGGCCTTCGAACAGATCTGCTTGATAAAAGGCTGATACAGGAGCTTGCCAAGGCCGGGGCCTACCATATTGCCTTTGCGGTGGAGACCGGCAGCAACCGCCTGCAAAAAACCATCAAAAAAAACCTGGACCTGGAAAAGGTGCGAGAGAACATTGCCTATGCAGCAGAAATGGGGATTTTTACCTGGGGCTTTTTCATGCTGGGTTTTCCAGATGAAACCAAAGAGCAGATAAAAAAACCCTGGACTTTGCCTTTTCGTCCAAGCTCCACGGAGCATTTTTCTTCACGGTGATTCCCTTCCCTGGAACCGCGCTGGCCAGGCAATGCCTTTCAGAAGATGAGGCCCTATCAGCCGCATCTGATGTCAGCTATTTCATAGCGGAGC
>JASEHB010000057.1:3688-9564 GCA_030018745.1 Desulfatibacillaceae bacterium
GCACTCCCTCTGCCAGTTAAGCCCCAAAGAGCTTTCCAGAACGCAGACCATGGCCTTTCTTCGCTTTTTTCTTAACCCGGCCCGTATGGCCCGAATCGGCAGGGACTATCCGGGAGGATGGGCCGCATTAACCACCAAAACCTTCAATCTGTTCAAACACCTTTTCTGGACCAAAACCCGCCGGGCTGCCATTCACTAAAAAGACTTCCAGCCACTAATCACAATTGCACCCCAGGCCCATCATTCATCTGCGCCCAGCCAAAAACAAGAATTTTCATTGCAAGTACAAGCCCTACAGGTTTATATTTTTTATTTGGAGTTCTGTTTGCCGGAACCTCTTTTTACCGGGGAATTGTTTTTTGCGGAAAAAGGTTTTTATGGCACCCTTTTAAAAAACTATTATTTGCCGCTTTAAGGCTTATC
The DNA here is from genome assembly GCA_030018745.1 of Desulfatibacillaceae bacterium. Lineage (GTDB taxonomy): Bacteria > Desulfobacterota > Desulfobacteria > Desulfobacterales > Desulfatibacillaceae > JAGVAW01. The sequence goes on from JASEHB010000057.1 coordinate 4,112, forward strand.
GAGCATTGAGCCGAATTTGGGCATGATGGGACAGAAGGTTGTCACAATATCTGCAAGGTCAGGCAGCATGAGCAGCACGAAAGAGACATATAGGCTTCTTCTGGTTCTAGGGCCTCCAGATCGATCCACAAGTGTAGGAATAACAGCGGATTTGGGAAAAACCCTCCGTTATCCACCCATGGGCCTGCTCTACCTTGCAGCTTTCGTTGGCAAGCATCGGCCCGGCTGGCAGGTTCGTGTGCTGGACTGCCAGGCCCCTGAACACAACGAAGAACTTCTGGAAAATGTGCTGGCGCAATACAAGCCCCATGTAGTTGGCCTTTCCTGTTTTGCAAACTCACTTATCTCCATCCGCCGCATCAGCCAGATGGCCAAGCGCATCAACCCCCTGGTCCATGTCATTGCCGGCGGCGCCCATGTGCTGCATTACCCTGAAGAAATTGCCGATATTGAAAATGTGGACTGGGCTGTGTGCGGAGAAGGCGAGAAACCCCTTGTGGCTCTGTTGGACTTCATTGCCCAGGGTGGCAAGGGCGACCCCGGCGTTTCCGGAGTTTACTGCGCTTGTGATGGTGCAGTATCCGGAAGCGGCCGCTCCCTGGTGGAAGAGGACCTGGATCTGTTGCCCCATCCGGACAGAAGTATGCTGCCCATCCGCAACTACTATGCCCTGTGGGGGAGAAGATCCTTCTGCACATCTGCGATAAGCTCTCGCGGGTGCCCATTCCATTGTGTTTTCTGCGATATACCATACAAGAATGTCCGCCTTCACAGCCCTGCCTGGATACTTCAGGATGTAAAAAACTGTTTGGATTTGGGCATAAGGGAAATTCACTTTTTTGATGACAATTTTAATATAGACCCGAAGCGAGCCACAGAAATAGCCTGTTCGATACACAGGCAGGGGTTGAAGCTGGACTGGTCATTCCGGGGCCGGGTGGATCGCATGGACCCGACAATGCTTCGCGCCGCACGCAAGGCTGGCTGTTACCGGGCTTATCTGGGCCTTGAAAGCGGCTCGGACCGGATTCTGACCGCCATGAGAAAGCAGATAACCCTGGAGGATATCCGCAAAGGTGTTGCTGCCGCAAAAAAAGCAGGGCTTGAGGTGCACGGCTATTTTATGCTGGGTTTTGAAGATGAAACATTCGATGAGGTTATGCAGACAATTGATCTTGCTTGCTCCCTGGGACTGGAATTTGCCAGTTTCACCGTGGTCACCTACGGCCCAGGTATGGCAATGTATGAAAACTTCCTTAAAAGAAACCCGGAGCACAATGACCCCTGGCTGGCCCAGACAAAAAATCCATCCCCAGATTTTGTCCCTCCCGTCCCGACTCAATTCACCCTGGGCCAGGAAGAAATCTGGCGGCTCAATGCCCTGGCCTACCGCCGCTTTTATCTGCGGCCCGGAGCCATCTGGCGCACAGGCAAGTCCATTCGCTCTCCCCAGGCATTTGCACGCCGGGCAATGGGGGCATTAAGCGCCCTCCAAATGGGCCTGCAAAGCATAAGGGGCTGATAAAATTTGCCTGGGGAAGAACCGTTTTTTTTAAAAGCTTGTTTTCCTGCTGTTGGCTGGTTTAAGTTTTTGCGCTTACAGAATTTAAGGTTTGTTATTTGGTCGGAAGGAGTTTTGCCAGATGGCTGTCGTTGTGCTTATTGGCCTGGAGAATGCTCATTACAAAGGCCAAATTCGAAATGCCACTCCGCCCCTGGGCTTGGCCTGCCTGGCAGCCTTTGCCAGGGAAAAGAGGCCCGGCAAAGACTCCTTTGTGATTATCGACGAGGCGGTAAAACCACTTTCCAGTAAGCAGTGGCAGGAAAAGCTTGCCGGGATCACCCCGGACATCATTGGCATTTCTGCAATGACCCCTGACGCAAACGCCCTGACGCGAAAGATTGAACTGTTTAAGAACTTGCTGCCCAAGACACCCATTGTTGCGGGCGGCCCCCATGCAACAGCGCTGGGCGCAAGGCTGCTGGAAAACCCCGGCATAGACTACGCTGTGGCGGGCGAAGGCGAGCTTGGCTTTGCAGGGCTTCTGGATGCCCTGGAAAAAGGCGAGAAATATCCGGAAAATTACATCCCCGGCCTCATTTTTAAAAAACCTGATGGCTCCATCAAAGAAAACCCCGTCAATAATGACCTGTTGGATGTGAACACCCTTCCCCTGCCTGCCTGGGATCTGATTTCCTTTGAGGATTACTCAACCCTTGCCCGCATGACCCCGTCTAAAGTAGGCGGCTTTTATGCCCCAATCATGACAAGCCGGGGCTGCCCCTTTTCCTGCATCTACTGCCACGATGTTTTCGGCAGCAGATTCCGGGCCATGACACCAATGCGGGTGATTGAGCACATGGAGCAGCTCATTTACCAGTACAATATCAAGGACTTTGAAATCATTGATGACATCTTTAACCTGGATTATGACCGTGCCCTTGAAATTTGCCGCCTCATTCAAGAGAGGGGGCTTAACATCTGCTTCTCATTTCCAAACGGCCTGCGCACGGACTTGCTGGACAGAAGGCTCATAAGGGCGCTTGCCCAGGCCGGGGCATACCACATTGCCTTTGCGGTGGAGACTGGCAGCAAGCACCTGCAAAAAGCCATCAAAAAGCATCTGAACCTGGAAAAGGTGCGCCAAAACATTGCCTATGCAGCAGAAGAGGGGATTTTTACCTGGGGCTTTTTCATGCTGGGTTTTCCAAATGAATCCAAAGAGCAGGTTAAAAAAACCCTGGACTTTGCCTTTTCTTCCAAGCTCCACGGGGCTTTTTTCTTCACTGTGATTCCCTTCCCTGGAACCGCGCTGGCCAGGCAATGCCTTTCCGAAGAGAAGGCCTTGGCTGCTGCGTCTGATTCCAGCTACTTCATCACGCAAAACTCCCTTTCGCAATTAAGCCCCAAAGAGCTTTCACGAATGCAGACTATGGCTTTCTTGCGCTTTTTTCTTAACCCGGCCCGGATAGTGAGAATCGGCAGGGACTACCCTGGAGGGTGGGCCTGCCTGCTATCAAGAGCCGCCTATTTTTTTGAGCTTTTATTTTGGGTCAGACGCCGACGCCAGGTTCTTTCCTGAATAATCCAACGCCTTTTGATACATCAGTTTTTAATTGCAACTTTCCCATGCCAGCACTATAATAAATGCTTTTGGGCTATTATTATCATTGGAAGCATCTGCCCCGACACGCGGCATAATTGCCTTTGATCATACCGCAAGCCTACTGAAGCTTTTGCCTGAAGGCGAGGGATTTTATCTCATTCCCCAAAGGGGACATTAAGATTGGTTTGAATTCCGGACAAAGATGACAAGTTGTGCCAAAAAAAAATCGGCTAAACAAAGACAGCGCCCCCGGAATATAAGGGAAGACCTTGATATTCTTTGGACCTACAAAGACTACTATGATTACATGGTTGGCAGAGTGGCAAGCTATGTAAAAGGGAAAAGGGTTTTGGAGCTGGGTTGTGGAACCGGCAATGCAACCCGCTCCCTCATAACTCATGGCGCAGCGGAAATTATCTGCATAGATAAAGACTCTTATTTCATTCAAAGGGCTAACAATCACCTTGATAAATCAGGCTGTTCAGGGCAAATCTCTTTTGTTGAAATGAATTTGGAAACCAACCAAAAAGACCTGAACCCCTTTTTTAGATTTCATCAAGTGGATACTGTATTTTCTTTCAATTTCCTTGAGCACCTTCAAAACGACATAGCCCTTCTCTCCAATATCTATTCTGCTCTGCCGGACAAAGGCATTCTTATCAGCATAATACCCGCCGGGAATAAGCTTTTTGGCCGTATGGATGAGGCATACAATCATTTTCGGCGTTATGATGCCTGCGATATAAAGCTTCGTTTTGCCCCATTTAAACTGTTGGAGCAAAAGCGTTTAGGCCAAATTAAAGCACTGGGCTGGATGCTTGCAGGTCGCCGCCCCTACCAGGGGCTTGAAGAGGCGCTGAAGATTTATAAATGGGCATTTACTGTTGACTGTTTTTTGGATAGGCTTTTTAAAGATAAAATACCAGTTGGTGCATCCTGGGTCTGCGTTCATCAAAAAGATGAGAAGCGCACTGCTTCAGTTTGCAGCCCAGAGTCTTAAGTATTCAACATAGCAATGTTTTACGATTGTTTATCCTTCCAAACTTCTTGCAGGTCCACCCGAAAAACCCCGGACATGGAGTTGACCCAAAGAAAATCTTCCTTTAAATCCAGACCATTGGGTCTGCCTCCCACTTTAAGGGTCCACAGTCTTTGGCCTGTATCCAGGTCCAGCGCAAACAGCCTCCCCGAACCATAACCCAGAACATAGAGGGCATTGCGCTCTTTATCCAGGGCTATTTTTCTTGCAAAGGCCTCCCCCTTGTAGCGCCTGTCAACACTCCAGGTATCCATGTTCACGCGTACAATGGTTTTGGAGAGTGCAAACTGCGCATAGAGAAAACGGTTCGAGTAATCCATGACCATTGAAGATTGGGCAAGGGAGCCGATATCCAGAGAGCGGGTTACGCCAAGGGTTTCCGGGTCCAGCTCCAGCAGGCTTTCCCGCGTGGGCAGCATTATAAGGTAAATTTTCCGGGTGGATGGGCATTGAACCGGATACCAGATCGCCCCGCCTTGAACCAGAGGCTTGTCTGAATCAATCTGGGTTTGCGCCACTAATCTGTTTTCGTATAAATCATAGGCCTGAACAATGGTATAAAAATGGTTGAACACATAAACCCTATGCCCAAGCACATCCCTCATAACCGCAAGCGGCGCCCACAAACCATCAGGAAGCTCATCAACGCCCTGAACCGGAATTGTGTTGGCAACAGACAAATCGCCCTTGTTAAGCGCATAGATGCTCCGGGTATTCCAGGGGGCAGCCAGCAGCCAGTCGCCCCTGCCCCACAAATGAAAAAGGTTGGCGTTGGAAAGCCTGTATTGAATGTGCCCACTTACAAGATTCTTGGAAACTATGACCGGATAAACCACCTGGGAAAAGTCGTGAAAGGAACTGCCATAGGCAGCAAAAACCGTCTGCATCTGCGGCTCATACCAAACATCCCGCGGGCGGCGCTGAACCATGACCCATGCATCAGGAGAAACAGTTTCATCCAAAGGTGTGAGAAAAGGCGATTCCCGGCTTTCATCAAACCTTATTGCCTGGCTAATCTCCCGGTAATCCAATACCTGGCTCACGCCCTCCTGGGCCGCAATGGTGGCTGGCAAGGCCTTGCCAATTCCGCCTGAATACCATAGAAAAAAAAAGAAAAACCCGGTGATTACAAAAAACATCATTACCCCGCAAACAAGGCGGAGGCGCTTTAGCCCGGCCACAACAAGGCTGTACAAGGCAGCCCAGTAAACAAGGGAAAGCCAGGCAAGCCAGCCCATCATGCCCCACAGAAGAATGGCCTCGCGATAAAAATAAAAGGCCAGAAAACGCGCAATGGGAGAGCGTTG
>JASEHB010000642.1 GCA_030018745.1 Desulfatibacillaceae bacterium
CGTACAACGGGCATGTGCCATATAAAGGCTCGAACCGGGTAATTCGTGGCGGCAGCTGGAACAACAACGCCCAGAACTGCCGCTCGGCGAATCGTAACAACAACGACCCAGGTAACAGGAACAACAACATAGGGTTCCGGGTAGCCAGCACACACAACACTTGGCCAGATTCAGCCCGTCCAAGGATTGGCAGACAGAGCCTTGTGTGTCCCACGGCACCTGTCCGGCTCCGGCTTTTGCCGGACGAAAAACATCAAACCCCACATGGCTGGTAGGCGGTTTTCCGTTCGAAGGCTATGAGGGGTTTTCCTTGCGATTAAACCCAAAACACAGAACAAGGGTGCCCCGAATGTTGTGGTGGGTTCCCACAAAACTGAAAACCGAGGATAGCTGCCACATCTCGCAAACAAAAAAATCAACCCCCTGACGGCTTTTTAGACGGCTTTTTGTTCCGCAAAACGGCTTTTGATGGTGATTATTTCCAATAAAATCAGGCAAAATACGCTTAAAAACGCCCTTTCAAGCCGGAGGTCGCGAGTTCAAGTCTCGTCGTCCCCGCCATAAAAAATTAAGGGGTTAGCTCATTAGAGGGCTGACCCCTTTTTTTATTGGCATGGCGGAATGCATGATCATTTGGTTTTCCATCCTCAAGATGCTGTTAGCCGTTCCCGCTTCAAAGGCTGTCACTGGCAGCCCCGTTCCCATTCCGGTACAGGCCGTCAACAGCCTTCTTCTTGTAAGCCTGGCTCAAATGCGAGTACCGCAAGGTGGTCTTGATGTTACGATGGCCCAGAAGCTCCTGAACAGTTCTCAAATCCGTACCGTTCATAACCAGGTTGGACGCGAAGGAGTGCCGAAGATCGTGCAGGCGAAACGGGCGGTCAATACCAGCTGCTTTTTTGGCCCGCGCAAATGCCTTGCGCATATCCCACCAAGTCTTTCCCGTCTTGGGATTCACAAAAACGAATTCAGGGCCGTTTTGCCGATTATTTAAGGCCACCTCCCGCACAGGATCGGGCAGAGGAAAAATGCCAAGCCCCTTCTTTTGAGGATCTTTCAGAACAATCAGTGAGTTTTGCAGCAACACTCACTTCTTTCCGTACGCCTTGATCAGCCCTTCCAACATTGTATGGTAAGCTTCGTGTGCTCCTTCGCCGGTTCTCTCCCTTTCAATCCGTTCAAATTTTTCAACCAGTCCTGCTTTGACTTTTTCGGAAAGAACCCTTTCGGCCATAGGGAAAAGCACATTGTTTTCCTTTTCAATGTGTCCGAAAAGAAGTTCCCGGTAGCTCAAGGCGTTTTCCCGAATTTGCACCAGGGCGTTTGTGTTCCCGTTTATTACGGATGCAAGACCGGCTGCCATGGCCCGGACATGTTTCCTCCCGTCCTCGTGCTCGGCGAGCAACACTCCGATGGGGCCGCCTTCCTTCTTCACGCCCTGTTTCATCATGGCTGGAAAAAGGGCGTCCTCCTCCTTGCCATGATGGCAGCGATCCACGAACCCTTTGAAAAAATCGAGCAGATTTTCAAAATCTTTGTATGCGGAATCCTTGCCGTCCTCAATGGATTGAACCACCTGTTCAAGAACTCCAAGGGCTTCAAGAACAGCATGGTGCTCGTGAACCAGTTCTTCCGTTGGTTTCATGGCAACATCCTTCCTCATTAAAGACGGATTAAAGCTCCCTGTGCCGTTGGGCGATCTGTTTGGCCATTTCCGCC
>JASEHB010000641.1 GCA_030018745.1 Desulfatibacillaceae bacterium
TGCGGCGTTGCACTTCACCGGACAAGGGACTCGATGTACAACAAGTACACCTCGTCCCTGCCCAGCTCGCACGCCTTGCATACGCACCACCTGGAACCGCCAGGGGCTTTTGTGGTTGATGGGAAAATGGCTGCAAAAATCGTAGGTTGGGTGGTTCTTGGCGCAAAGCGCCAAGGTTCACCCAACAATGCCTGCTTGTGCGCCTTGCCCTGCCTCCCTGGACCCGCCCTGTACGCCAGCCGTAGGTTGGGCTAGCGCAGCCGCAGGCAAGCGTAGCCCAACAAAAACAGCACCCGTGACAACAACACCGGGCATCGGGCGGCAAAGGCATTTTTGCACAAAACGGGTTTTGTTGGGCCACGCAAATCCGGAATAACGGCAAAGGCCTCCGGCATTGTGATGGGCCGGATTTGCTAGCCCAACCTACCATGCTGCCCCATCGTGCGCCTTGCCCTGCCCCCCTGGACCCGCCCCGCTATTTTGCTTGTGTGCTTCAATCTCTGCAAAAAGCCTGCGGCAAGATGGTTTGGGCTGTGTTGCGCTTGCCATTTTAGTCATGTACTATAAGTGCACTTGCCGGGCAGGATTGCAGCCGTTTGCTGACCTGCCTGGCTTAACACAAGGCTGGGCGGTTCCTGACGCAGTGCAACGAATCAGCCAACAACAAGGCTGTTTTTTCCTGTTTTATTTTTGGCTTTACTCATAAGGTTTTCCCTATGGAGCGCAGGCGGCTGCACATAAACACGATGGGATGCCAGATGAATGTGCATGATTCTGCGCTGTTAGCGCGGCTTCTGGCTCCTTTGGGCTTTGTTGAGGAGCAGGGGGAGGAGGATGCCGACTGCATTCTCATAAACACCTGCGCCATAAGGGAGAAGGCGGCCCACAAGGTTTACAGTTATCTGGGCAGGCTTGTTGATTTGAAAAGGCGCAGGCGTGAGCTTGTTATAATTGTGGCGGGCTGCGTTGCCCAAGCAGAGGCGGATGAGATTTTAAAGCGTGCGCCCCATGTAAGCCTTGTTATCGGCACGCACGCAATGGGCCGAATCGCGCAACACATGGAGCGCATCCTCAAAAAAGGCGGCCGCTTTGCCGATACCCGCATGGACGAGTTCCACGACTTTTCCTTTTACGCGGCAAACCCCGGCGCAGATGATTCCGCGGGCAAATTTTCGCCCACAGCCTTTATTCCAATAATGCAGGGCTGCGACAACTACTGCACCTACTGCGTTGTGCCCCACACAAGGGGCAGGGAGACAAGCCGACCGCTGGGCGGCGTTGTTGACGAGGCAAAGCGGCTGGCAGATAGCGGGGTCAGGGAGGTGACGCTTCTGGGCCAGAATGTCAACTCCTACGGCAAAAAGGAGAGCGGCCCGGATTTTGCGGACCTGCTCTTTGCTGTGAGCAGGGTTGACGGCATTGAGCGCATCCGCTTTGTTACAAGCCACCCGCGGGACCTTTCCCAAAGGCTTATCAGCGCCTTTGCAGACATGGAAAAGCTCTGCCGCCACATACACCTGCCCGTGCAAAGCGGCTCGGACGCAATTTTGAAGCGCATGAACCGGGGCTACACCGCTGCCATCTACCAACAAAAGGTGGAGGCCCTGCGAAAGGCTGCGCCGGGTATATGCGTGAGCACGGATTTCATTGTGGGCTTTCCCGGCGAGGCGGATGAGGATTTTGCCCAAAGCCTTGCCCTGGCCCAGGCGGTCAATTTCG
>JASEHB010000643.1 GCA_030018745.1 Desulfatibacillaceae bacterium
GGCAGGAACGAGGTGTACTTTTTGTACATCGAGTTCCTGCACGGCGAAGCGCAACTTTAGCCATCGTTTCCCTGGGGCCGCCCCTCCACAGCAGGCTTGACCCGCAAGGGGTATACAGGTATGTTTCCTCTGCTCCGGGCAGGCCAAAAAGGCCAGGCCAAAGAGCATTGCTTTTTTGCAGGCGGATTTTTTGGCTGACAACAAACCTGGTATGCTGAATCTGTTGGGGGATTGAATCGTGATAATAACCGAGATTCTTGCCAGAAATGCGCGCATCTACGGGCCTGACATTGCCCTTGTGGAGCGCAGGCCGGAGACCGGCTCCCGCCGGGAAATCTCCTGGAGCCAGTTTTACAGGCGCTCCCAGGCCCTTGCCAGCGCGCTGGCAGCCAGCGGCGTGAAAAAAGGCGACAAGGTTGCCCAGCTTATGACCAACTGCCTGGAATGGCTGCCCACCTACTTTGGCATTCTCATGACCGGCGCTGTTGCCTGCCCCTTGAACTTCCGTTTCACGGCCAAAGACATTGCCTTTTGCATTGAAACATCGCAGGCAAAGGCCCTTATCTTCGGCGCGGAATTCATTGAGCGCATTGAGCAGGAAAAAGCCCGGATGGACAGATTTGTGGAGACCTATATCTGGGCAGGCGAGGAGGGCGACTGCCCGGACTGGGCGGTAAGCCTGGAGGATTTTCTTCTGGATGCCCCGGACAAGCCCGTGGAGGTAGCTCTTGAGCTATCAGACCCGGCAGGCATCTATTTCACCTCCGGCACCACAGGCCAGCCCAAGGCCGCGCTTCTCACCCACCGCAACCTGGAATTTGCCTGCTACCTGGAAAACCGCCATCACAACCAGACCCGCGGCGACAACTTTTTGTGCATCCCGCCCCTTTATCATGCAGGGGCCAAGATGCACTGGTTCGGCAACTTCATTGTGGGCGCAAAGGCCGTTATTCTGCGGGGGGTAAAGCCCGAATGGATACTGGAAGCCGTGAGCCAGGAGCAGGCCACCGTGGTATGGCTGCTTGTGCCCTGGGCGCTGGACATCCTTTTTGCCATAAAGAGCGGAGAGGTGAATCTTGCCGACTACAAGCTCGACCAGTGGCGGCTAATGCACATAGGCGCACAACCTGTGCCCCAGACCCTTGTGCGCGAGTGGCTGCGCTTTTTCCCCAACCAGCAGTACGACACCAACTACGGGCTTACCGAGTCAACCGGGCCGGGCTGCGTGCATCTTGGCATAGGCAACACCCACAAGGTAGGGGCAATAGGCGTGCCTGGTTTTGACTGGGAATGCCGCATTGTGGATTCTTCGGAAAAGGCCGTTTCCCAGGGCCAGTCCGGCGAGCTTTGGGTGCGTGGGCCGGGCATAATGGCCGGGTATTACGGCAACAGCGAGGCCACGGCAGCCGCCATCAAAAAGGGCTGGCTGGCAACCGGCGACATTGCCAGGATGGATGAGGACGGCTTCATCTGGCTGGTTGACCGCAAAAAGGATGTAATCATTTCAGGCGGGGAAAACATTTACCCTGTGGAGATAGAAAACTTCCTCCACAGCCATGAAAGCATTGCAGATGCTGCTGTCATAGGTATTCCAAGTATGCGCCTTGGGGAGATTCCCGCTGCGGTCATAAAGGTAAAATCTGGAACCAAACTGACTGTTGAAGAGCTTAACACCTTCTGCGAGGCTCTGCCCCGTTACAAGCGCCCCAGGCGCTAG
>JASEHB010000644.1 GCA_030018745.1 Desulfatibacillaceae bacterium
CCCTTCCCAAAAAACTTCAAATATTGTTGATGAGCATAAGTAGGTTGGGTGGTTCTTGCGCGTTAAGCGCAAGGTTCACCCAACATGCCTTCATTGAACGGGACACAAACCAGCCTGCATGGATGCTTCCTGTTTCAGCCGCGTAGGTTGGGCTAGAAATTCCGGCCCTTTGGATTTTCATAACCCATTGCGCTTTTCCGGAATTTCGTGGCCCAACAATGCCAGGCACCGGACGGCAAAAGCATAAGTAGGTTGGGTGGTTCTTGTGCAACGCACAAGGTTCACCCAACAACCTGGCTTGCGCAACCCTCACCCAACAAAACAACACACCGGACAGCAAAAACAGCTTTTTTTTAACCACGAAAAACACGAACCTCACGAAAAGAAACATAAAAAGTGAGGTGGGTTGGGTGGTTCTTGGCGCTTAAAGCGCACGGTTCACCCAACAACCTGGCTTCAAAAACACGCGAATTCTTATTTCAACGGATAAACTAAAGAATGCTTTTTACGCCCAGACCTGTATGCCAACAGGCTTTGGGTTTCATGTGCCGACCGGCCGGATGGTTTTTCGACCAGCCAGTCGGTTTATATTTATCGAATCCCCCCTTTTAATGTCAAGGCTTATTTTTTGAACTTTTATAAGAGGAAGCCCTTTTGTCTGAAAGCAGCAAAGGGATAAATGGCGGCGTTAACATACCTGCTCGCCGGGCCCTTCCTCCGGGCTTGCCCCAAAGCCTTTCACAGGGTATGGTATTTTAAAAACCTCCGGGTTGTTTTGTTAAAAATGGAGAGGCGGATTCATGAAAAATCCATCATTTTTCTTTGCAAAGGCTGTGCGCGGGTACAGGGGCCTTGCGGTTAAGGGCGACCCGGCGGCCCAGCGAAATTTGGGCATGATGTATGAAAACGGCCAGGGCCTGCCCAAAAATTTGGCAGAGGCCTGCCGCTGGTACAAAAGGGCGGCAGATAAGGGCGATGTTGAGGCATCGTACCGCCTGGGGGTGCATATGGCCAACGGCAGGGGAATACCCCAGGATAAAGCCGGGGCCTTTGTGCTTTTGACAAAGGCCGCCGACCAAGGCATGGTTGCAGCCCAAAAAACCCTGGAAAAGCTAAAGCAGAAAATGGAGCAAGATGAAATTGCCAAGGCAAAACGGCTGATGGAGCAAAATACCCCATGAAAAAAACCTCCCAATTTGGCTTTTGGCTTTTGCTTTTTGCTTTGTGCATTATGCTTGCCGCTTGTGCGGGGATTGGCGGGCCGGGCAAAACTGACCCTGGACCAAAATCTGCTGCTCCGGCAGATTTGGATTTGGCTCCGCCCCGGCCAGCAGATTCGCCAACAGCCCAGGCAAAGGAATTGAGCGAAAAGGGCCTGGACATTCTTGCTGCCAAAGGCAGCCCTCAAAAGGCGTTAGAGTATTTTGAAAAGGCAATTTCCATTGACCCCAAAAACCCGGCTCACCACACCCACCGGGCGGGCGTGCTCATGGGCATGGGCCGGGTGGATGAGGCTGTTGCCGGTTATGAAAAAGCCATTTTGCTTGATCCCACTTATGCGCGGGCCTATCACCATTTGGGGGCGGCCTTTGCCAGCCGGGGCAACCACAAAAAAGCCATAGAGCAGTATAACAAAGCTCTGGTTCTTGACAGCCGGGTGAGCGCCATTTACGACAGCCGGGGGGTTTCCCACGGCGCTTTGGGCGAGCAG
>JASEHB010000645.1 GCA_030018745.1 Desulfatibacillaceae bacterium
CAAAGGGGCCGGCCTTTTCAAGGATGATGGCCAAAATCTCAACGCGTTTTTTCTCCACAATTTCGTGGCCTCGCGCATAGGCCTCTTCATATTCCCGGTTTGCAGCCTCCCATTGGGAAATGACCTCCTGGCGCTGATTTTCGGTCATCTTGGCTCCATCCCTTTCAAGAATCTGCTCAAGCTGCGCCCTTTCCTCCAGCTTTTGCCTTATGGGCGGGTCCTCCTTTGCTACAAGCTCTTCCAGTTGGGAAAGCATCTGCCGGGCCACCTTTGTTTCATGCAGGAGAAGTTCCAAATCAAGATAAACAACCTTTTCCTGACCAGCAAAGGCCAAAGGCGCAATGAGAAGAATGGCCGCGAAAAAAAGCTTTGGAACAGCAGAAAAACCCATGAAAACCTCCGTGAAAAGTTTCTGTACCCTTTTTGCCGGATACCCCATGACCAGGGACAAAACAGCCGTGAGGCCGGATGTAAAATTATAGGCCGACAAGCCTGTTTAAGCAAGCAGGGCAAAAGAGGAGGAAAATCTCAAGCAAAACTCTCATTTTTGCTTGAGGCTCTTCCGGTCTAAAGTCAGAAGCCACTTGAGGGTTTGGTCAAAGCCCTTCTCAAAAGAGACCAAAGGCCGCCAGCCCAGTTGATTTTTTGCCTTGTCAATGGAAAAGGAAAGCCGGGAGCCAAGGTTTTTGACAGCGTAGGTGGTCAAAAGAGGCCTGCCTGTTCTGCTTGAAAGGGAACAGGCCTTCTCCATGCACCAGCCAGCAGCAAGGGCAAAAGAGTAAGGTATACGCCAGGACGGGGCCGTAACACCTAAAGCTTCTGCAATGCCTGCGCAAAATTCCTCCAGGGTTGTGCACACACCGTCATGCGCCAGATAACCGTTGCCCAACGCCCTGTTATCCCTTGAAAGAAGCATGAGCAGATCCACAAGGTTGTCAATATATGTGGGCCAGACCAGAGGACCTTTACGCCAGAAAAGCATTTCCTTTTTTATGATGGCGTCTGCCAGAAGGGGAACAAATGACCTGTCGCCCGGCCCGTAAACCCAGCATGGATAGGCCATGCTAACAGGAAGGCCCTTTTCCTGCCAATAGCGCCAGACAATTTTTTCAGCCTCAATCTTGAAATCAGGATATGGCTCCTTCCAGGGAACAAGGGGGCAGGCCTCGTCAAGAACCCTTGTTTCATCAAGCCCGAACACATCGTTTGTGGAAAGGTAAACCAGTCGAGACACGCCAAATTTGCTGGCTGAATGGCAGATGTTCTGTGTGCCGCCAACAGTCACCTTTTCAAAAAGCGCCTTTGGCGCCCAGTCCGTGACCACGGCGGCGCAGTGGAAAACAATGTCCATGCCTTTTACAGCCTCGCTGACAGCCTTTGCATCCGCAATGTCGCCCCAAATAATCTCAACGCCCTTGGCGGCAAGGGCATCTGCATTGGAATCCCCCGGCAGAACCAGGGCGCGGACAAAGCGGCCCGCCTTGAGATTTGCATCTGCCAGATGGCTGCCGATAAAGCCGGTGGCCCCTGTTATCAATACCTTTTCCATGCACAATATCCTCTGATCCGGATTGAGATGTTGGGAACTTTAACTGTTGATTGACGCAGATTCCGGCATCTGTCAAAGGCAAAGTGAGGTGCTGGAAGTATTCTCTTGAAAAAAAATAACAAATTTGGTAAAAAATGGTTTTAAACTGTTGGCGTCCCTGG
>JASEHB010000646.1 GCA_030018745.1 Desulfatibacillaceae bacterium
GCCCACGGCTCCCTGGGGCCGCCAGGGCGCGGGTAGGCTGCTGTGTTGCACTTCGTTTTGAAGCTTGGTCTCGTACCAACTGTACACTCCCGCGCTTCAAAACTCGTGCGCCTTGCCCACGGCTCCCTGGGGCCGCCAGGGCGCGGGTAGGCTGCTGTGTTGCACTTCGCTTTGAAGCTTGGTCACATACAAAACAGTTTGCCAGGGGGCTGACCGCTCTCACAACAAGCCATGCACATTTTCTTAACAATCCGATGGCGTTAGCTTCAGCAGGCAGGGCCAGTCGCCACAATCAGGCTTGAAGCCGTGATGCTCAAGGGCAAAGGGATAAACCCTTTGAGGAAATTGCAGCTTGATTTACAGTATTTTGTGCGATAAAAAAATAGCCATGTATTTTCTGGAATTCATAGGGCGGAAACTTTGCTGCCATTGTAAGGTCAGGGGGCTTTTTGCAGCCAGGCTCCTGTTATGCCTTTTTTTTGTTCCGGCTTTGCTGATGGGTTTTTTGGCCGGGCAGGGCAAGGCCCTTGAGCCTGTCAATGATCTTCTGGACGCGCCGCCTGAAGTGGATGATGCCGCCCTTTTTCAGGTAAAAATCCAGGTGAAAAAGTCTCTGGAGGATGCAAGCGCCTGGTTTGTTTCCGCCCTGCGGGATGACGGCCTTTTCATTTATCATTTTGATCCGGAATTCAACCGGATAGCCTCTTACAACGATGCCCTGCGCCAGCTCATGGCCTCGCGCCTGCTTGCCGAAATGGCGGCTCAAAACAGCGAGCTGGCCGGCCTGCACAAAAAAAATCTGGATAGGGTTTTGGCCCGCTGGTACCAGGAAAGCAAAGAAGGACTTGGCTATTTTCTGGAAAACGGGGAGTCGGCTTTAGGCACAAATGCAATGGGGTTGAGGCTTCTGTGTGCCTCTCCCTATTACGAAAGCCATTTTGGCAAGGCCAGAAGCATTGCTGATAGCATTGTTTCCCTGATAAACGAGGATGGCTCCTTTGAGCCTTATTTCATACTGCCATCCCGAAGCTTTGACCGGGACTACAGCCTGGCCTTTTATTCGGGCGAGGCTGTGCTTGCCCTTCTGGAATTTTACAGAAAATCGGAGATTGCCACCTACCTTGAAGCAGCTAAAAAGGCCCAGGAGCATTACCTGAACCTTTATGTGGAGCGCATTGAGGAAAAGCACTATTCTGCATCCGTGCCCTGGCAGACCCAGGCGCTGTGGCATCTGTGGCACATCACAAAAGACCCGCGCTATGTGGAGGCCATTTTCATATTAAATGACAGGCTTCTGACCATTCAGGACAAGGGGTTTTATCCCGGCCGCTTTTTCAACCCGGACCCTTTATACGGAGGCTCCCACACTTCTTCAGACGGGGTTTATACCGAGTCCCTGGCTTATGCCTTGGATATGGCCCTGAAGATGGAGGACTCTCAGCGGGAGGCAAATTATCGGCAGGGAATCGCCCTTTCCGTGAAAAATCTGATAAGCCTTCAATACCTTTATGAATTCCAGCCAGCCTACCCTGGCCGAATTCCTGCCAAAGGCGCCTTTAAAAGCCGCAGCAACGACCGCACTGTACGCATTGACAATGTTCAGCATATTATGGAAGCCTATCGCAAAATCCTTTCTGTGTGGTAGAATAAAACAGAAAAAAGTTTTTGCCCGACTCCAGTGAAACCCGCCCTTTGTGAGAGCTTGTG
>JASEHB010000058.1 GCA_030018745.1 Desulfatibacillaceae bacterium
GCCTGGGCGCTGCGCCCAGGCTGTGCGGGACATAAAGCCGCTTGATTCTGATGGTGACGGCCATACCAACGATGCTGAAATCCAGGCAGGATTCTGGCCTGGAGACAATGCCGACCACCCCGGCGTGGCTGTTGCCCCCCAAAGGGTTTACACCCTTGCCCAGCTCATGGCCATGCCGCAGCACACCCAGTTTATGCTGCTCAACACCCACCGCTCCGGCGACCGCTACGGAGAGTTTGCAGGCGTGATACTTGAAGACCTGCTGGAAGATGCAGGGATTCTGCCCAACGCAACAGCCATAACCGTTTTTTCTCCGGACGGATGGGCGCAGTTCCACCCGCTGGATCAGGTGGACACCCACGAGGTTTACCATGTCAGGGGCGTCTATCCCCCTGCCGAATTTTACTACGACCCCCAGGCGGATGAGGCACTCAACCAGGTGGACGGCTGGTGCAGCTATGATGTGCCATCTGCGGCCGGCAGAAATCATGGCGATCCAATAGTTGTGCCAAACGGTCTTCGCATGATTCTGGCCTATATGCAGGAAGGCCAGTTCATGGATCCGGGCGTGCTCAATAATGACAACAAGCTGGATGGCCAGGGGCCTTTCCGCGTTGTGCCGCCCCAGAAGATTCCCGGCCCTCCGGATCAGTCCAGCAGGTCCAACAATCAGGATGTGATATGGCCTTTCAATGCAGCCTGGGACCACAATGCAGGCTCATCCACAAGAACCGTGACCATTATCCGGGTGGAGCCTCTGCCCGCCGGAACAACGGACATTGACTTTCTGGAAGCAGGCTGGAACTTTGTGGATCAGAACAAGGTGCTCATCTACGGCGCCATTGACGGAACCGATTCCAACGGAGACGGCATTCTGGACAGCGAATCAGGAAGCAATGACGCAAACCCTGCGCGCACCAGGTTCCGGCCCCTTACAACAACCCAGCGCATGGAGATGCAGGCCAGCGCCGGACAGTTCCGGCAGGTTATAGCCCTTGCACCGGATGATCCATCCCTGCCTGCACAGGGACGCCCCGCAGCTTCAGATATTCCCTACGGAGCAACCCGTTTCAGAATAGAGGGGCTTGATGCAGCCAACCCCAATGGCGATGAGGTCACGGTAACTGTGACCTATCCGGCGGATATCCCCGCAACTGCCAGAATATACAAAATAACCCAGGCAGGATGGAGGGAAATTCCCTTTGTGAAAACAGGCGCAAGGACAATAGAGATGACCCTGCGGGACGGCGACCCGGCCACGGATGCAGACGGCGTTGTCAACGGCGTAATTGTTGACCCCTTTGCCCTGGCCGTGCCTGCTGCTGCGGGCGCAGGCGCGGCAGCAGCCCCTGCCTCATCCAGCAGCGGTTGCTTTGTAAACAGCCTGCTGCAATAACAGGCATGGTTGACTATCTTTTTTAAGCAGGCAAAACAATAGGGGGATGCAGGGCCAAGTATCGCCTTGCATCCCCTGCAAAAAATGATAATGGAGGTTTAACCATGAGAACCCTTGCAGCAATTCTGGTATGCGCCGCAATTTTGCTTTCCGCCCCCTGCGCCTGGGCGCAGAGCCAGGTGCTTGTCATGTCCACCACCACCAGCACCGAGGCTTCGGGCCTTTTGGGCGTGCTTTTGCCTGAACTGGAAAAGGACACGGGCATAAAGGTCAAGGTTATTGCCAAGGGAACCGGCGCAGCCTTGAAAGACGGCATGGATGGCAATGTGGATGTTGTGTTTGTCCACGCAAAGGCCAGAGAGCACGAGTTTGTTGAGCAGGGCTACGGGACCATGCGCTTTGCCGTGATGCACAACGACTTTGTTATTGTGGGGCCGCCATCTGACCCGGCCAAAATTGCAGGCAGCAAAAATGCCGCCGATGCCCTTAAAAAAATTGCGGCCAGCGCTGCGCCCTTTATCTCGCGGGGCGATGATTCGGGCACCCACATAATGGAGCTTGACCTGTGGAAATCCACGGGCCTGCCCCTGGCCAGCAAGGTCACTTCAACAACCCAGGCAGGCCAGCAGGTGGAAAAGGTCTCCATCACCCCTGCCGATTCAGCAAAATGGTATTTTTCCATAGGCCAGGGCATGGGAAAGACCCTGCTTTTTGCAGACGAGAAAAAAGGCTATGCCCTAACCGACCGGGGCACCTACATAAAATACAAATATGGAAGCGATGCCCCGGTGGACCTGGAAATCCTCTGCGAGGACGACCCGGTTCTGCACAACATTTACGGGGTCATTCCGGTCAACCCCGCAAAGCACCCCCATGTGAAGCACGATCTGGCCATGCAGTTCTGCCAGTGGCTTGTTTCACCCAGGGGCCAGGCGCTTATTGGCGGTTATCAGCTTGTCGGAAAGCAGCTTTTCTTTCCGGATGCCATAACTGTTCAAACCCCCTAAAGACAGGCAGGGAAAAATAGTGGGTTTTTTCTGGGACAGCATTGTTTCAGCCCTTAATCTGCTGCTGGCCGCAGACAGCGAACTGCTCCACATTGTGGGGGTTTCTCTTACGGTCAGCAGCAGCTCCACCTTGCTGGCAAGCCTTGCGGGCATACCCCTTGGCCTGTTTCTGGGCTTTGTCAACTTCTGGGGCAAGCGGGTTGTCATAACCCTTTTCCAGACCCTTCTGGCCCTGCCCACAGTGGTGGTGGGGCTTTTTGTCTATGCCTTCATAAGCAGGCGGGGCATATTCGGCCCCTTTGACCTGCTCTACACAAAAACAGCCATTGTAATCGGCCAGACAATTCTCATCATCCCGGTTGTAACGGTTCTCACTTTGGCTGCCATAAGCCGCATGGACAGGCGCTACAAGGACACGGCCCTCACCCTGGGGGCAGGCCCCTTGACCACTGCAAGGATGGTGGCCTGGGAAGCCCGCTTTGGCATAATGGCGGCAGTCGCCGCAGCATTTGGCAGGGTAATAGCCGAGGTGGGCATATCCATGATGCTTGGCGGCAATGCCAAGGGCTTTACCCGCACCATGCCAACAGCAATGGCTTTGGAATACGACAAGGGCGAGTTTGTGCTTTCCATAGCGCTGGGGCTTATTCTGCTGGCCCTTGCCCTGGGGGTTAACGGCTTTCTTCAGTTTTTCCAGGGAAGGGCAAGGCAATGAGCCTTTACAAAATGGAAAAACTGCGCGCTGTTCTTGGCAACAAAACCGTGCTGGATATTGAAAGCCTGACTGTTGAAAAAGGCGTCATAACAGCTTTTATGGGGCCTAACGGCGCGGGCAAGACCACCCTTTTCAATATTCTGGCTTTTTTGCGCAGGTTTCATTCCGGCAGCCTTGTTTTTGACGGCATTCCCCTTTTGTGCAGCCAGGCTCCGCCTGCACAACTGCGGCAAAGGGCGGTTCTTGTACCCCAGGAGCCGATAATGTTTTCTTCAAGCGTGGAAAAAAATGTGGCCTTTGGCCTCAAGTGCAGGGGCATATCCCTTGCCCAAAGAACAAAGCAGGCCCATAAGGCGCTGGATGAGGTGGGGATGCTGGGCTTTGCAAAGGCGGCGGCCCACAGGCTTTCGGGCGGGGAGACAAAGCGGGTGGCCCTTGCAAGGGCCATTGTGCTGGACCCGGAAGTGCTTTTGTGCGATGAGCCGACAGCCGGGGTGGACAGCCAAAACCGCATTATCATTCTGGAGCTTATTGGTCGGCTCAACGCCCAAAGGGGCATGACCGTGCTCATAACCTCCCACAACGCCCCCTGGCTTGCAGGCCTTGCCAGCCGCATGGTGCATCTGGATTCCGGGCGAATTGCCGAACCTTTTCCTGAAAACACCTTTCTTGTTCATCCCGGCCCGGACGGGCGCAGCCTGTTTTTGACTCCGGACGGCCCGGAGCTTGTTCTTGAAGAGCCTCTTGCCGCTGCCGGGACGCTTACCATCAGCCTGGATCCAAAGCAGCTTGCCCTGCTGCCAGCAAGCCTTGGCAGGGCCGCAGACAAAAACAGCCTCTCCGGCGTCATAACCGGCGTTTTGCTCAAGGAAGACCGCCTTCTGGTAACGGTAAATGCCGGGGTCGAAATCCTCATAAGTTTAAGCCTGGCGCAATGGAAGGCTAAAAACCTGGGTCCGGGCGATATTGTGCAAATCAGCATCCCTGCCAGCAGCATCCGCGTATTGCCGGAAAAAAAGCCTCTTTAAATTCATTTCCTCCCCCAGCAAAATTTTTGTGCGCCCTTTGTGTTTTTCGCGGCTGTTAGCGGTTTTGCAGCCAAGCGCATAAAAAAACCTGCTTTTGAATGGGTTAACAGCCATAACAGGCTGTTGGCCCCAAGTCCCTTGTACAGCGGCCTTTTATTGTGATAAGCAATTTCAACCATTGGAGATTTTTCCCTGCTGCCTGCCCGGAGAACGCCATGCATTTAAAGGCCTTTCATGCCTTTGCTGTTGCTGCTGTGTGGAGCCTTCTTGGGCTTGTTCTCTGGAACAATCTGCTGGAGCCGGATTTTTTCGGCTATGTGAATTTTGGCAGGGAAATATGGACGGGCGAGGGCTTTGTCCGGCATGACCCCTTTTCCTACCTTCCCACAGTAAGCCCCTGGATATTCCACGAATGGCTTGCCGGGCTTTTGTTTTACCCCCTTTTTGCAGGGGGGATGGACTGGCTTTTGCAAATCGGCCGCTATGTTGCCGGGTTTTTGTGCGCAGCCCTGCTGGTAAAGGCGGCCATGAGGCAAGGGGCAGGCTTTGGCTTCGGGCTTTTGGGCCTTGCCTGCATTGTTCCTGTTTTTTCCGAGGCCTTTTTGCCGGTTTTGGCAAGGGGTTTCACCTACCTTTTTTTTGCTGTGCTTGTTTTTGTGTGCGAGGGGCTTAAAGGCGGCAACAGGCCAAAGGGGGCTTGGGGTCTGGTTCTGCTCTTTGTTGTGTGGGCCAATGTTCACGGGGGCTTTGTTTTCGGGCTTATGGTGATAGCCCTCTACGGGGCGGGCAGCGCCCTTTCCGGCCAAAGCATGGCAGGCTATCTCAAGCTGCTGGCCGCTTGCACGGCTGCAACCTTTGTCAATCCTTATGGATGGCATTTGTGGGCCAGCGTGCTTTTTCATGCTGCCAGCCCGGACCCCTTTATATGGGAATGGTTTTCCTGGGTGCAAAGCATCCGCTTTTTTGGCCCAAGGCCCCTTTGGGTTCTGTTTTTCCTTCTGGCGCTGCTTGGCCTTTTGGGGAGCGCGCGCCTTTGGAAGGCAGACAGAACCGGCTTTCTGATACTTGCAGCAACAGCAGGCATGGCCTTTTTGCATGTGCGGCACCTGCCTTTGTTTGCATTTGCCTTTTGCATTTATATGCCCGGAATAATGGAGGCTGCCGCCAAAGAGGCCTGGCCGCCCAAACCCGGAATAAAATCCGCGGCTGCAATGGCCGGAGCGCTGATTCTGGCAGGGGTCATGCTTGTCAGTCTGGCCTTTTACAGGGCCGAGCTTCCAAGGGCTTTCCTGGGCGGCTCGCCCTTTGCTCTCAAGGCTCCGGACTGGGATGAGCCTGGCCGCTTCAAGTACCGCTATCCAGCCGGGGCGCTTGCATTCATCCAAAAAAATAACCTGCAAGGCAATTTGGCCTGTGATATGATTTGGGGCGGATACTTCCTGTGGCATCTTTATCCGGGCGTCAAGGTGGCTTTTGATTCGCGCACGGAATCGGTTTTTCCGCTGGATATACGGCAGGAGTATTTCCGTTTTTACTGGGTCAGGCCCGGCTGGGGGGCCTTTCTTGAGGCCTGGCCCCACAAGATGCTTGCAATACCAGCAAACAACCCGCTCCATGATGCCGTGAAAAGCACTGGCGTATGGCAGGAGGTCTATAGCGACCCCTTGAGCGTGCTGTTTGTGAAAACCGGGGAGGAAAAATGAAATACGCTGTTTTGGCCCTGCTTGTAATTATGGCCTGCCCGCCAGTTTACAACTGGTCTGATGCCCTTGTGGACATGGCCCCGCATGGCCGTGGCGCGGATGTGGCAAGGGAGTTTGTGGAATTTTTATCCAAGGCCAGCATAAGAACCGATGCCAAAACCGGGGAGTTTTTCGACACCCTGGGCAAGAGCATTTCCCGGTTTCAGATTTCAAGGCTTTATGAAAGCGAGCTTATGCGGGACCTGCCCGATGGATTTAAGGGAGTTGCCTTTTACGGGAGGCAGGGTGCGGCCAATTACCACATGGGGCTTACAGATGCGGATTATGGAAGGGTGAACCTTTCCACGCCCGGCGAATTCTTTACCCAGATGGGCTTAAAAAAGCTGGATGACCAAAGCCGGGGAGGAACCCTTTTTACGGGGACAATCGCGGCCAAGGCTGTTTTCGGGGAATTCTCGCACCGCAACGCTGCTGCCCTCACAGAAGGGGTGCTCAAGGTTCTTGACCCGGAAAACATAAAAAAAATCCAATGCCTTAAGGAGCGGCAGAACCGGCACATCCAAAACGAATCCCTTCAGGTGGTTGCCGAGTATTACAAGGCCTTCCCGCAAAGTACCGACATTTTGAAGCAGTATATCTTTATCTATCACTCCCTTGTGCGGCGCTACCGCCACGAGGGCAGGGAATACACCCGCAGCCATTTCCGAGCCATGTTCCTTATGGACAAGCTGCGGGCCGACTACCCGGCCATTGCCGCCCATCTTGATTCCCTGCGCCATTTTTACACTGTGGAAATCAGCGTGTTAAACCCCCAGGGCAACACGGTTCTCAGCCTCACCTTTGACAGCAAGGATGATTTCTTCTCCTTTTACGCCTACACAACAGGCGGCATGGTTGTCCCCCGCGACCAGAACGAGAACCCTGTTTTTGAAGAGGCCTTTTTGCCTTCCCAGATGGAAAACGCAGTTTTTGAAACCCGCATAAACACCCTTGTCAATGTTTATGGCTTAAAGTTCATCTCCCAGGACATAAAGGGCCGCATCGCCTTTAACCTTGGCCCGCAAAAGGGCAGGGTGGAGATGACTTTGGCTGAATTCCCCAAAACCCTTGTCACCGGCAGGCTTGGCTCTGTTTTGCCTGCCTGGGTCATTGAGCTTGCCATTCCCCAGAACATGGGCTCCATTGTGGATGAGTTTTTTGACACAATGACAAGCTCGCGGGACGGAAAAGGCGCTTTTATTGCAATGGAGTGGGATGAGTCTGCCAAAAACGGGGTGGATTTTTCCTTTTTCGCCCAAAGCGATTTTCTGGATAACTTTTATGTGCGCTTTGCAATGGCTGCCGCAAACTACCAGTTGCGCACAACGGGCCAGGCCCGAAAAGAGGCGGCGTCCTTTGTTGAGGGCTATTTTGCCGCACTTATAAATGACCTGAACCTGTACAGCGCAAACAATGGCCAGCCAGCCCTTGCAGATGCTGCACCTGCCCCTGCTGATTAGGCTTCAGGTTCTTCGCATTTGAAAAAAACTTATTTTTTGCACTCTCTTTGCCAACAAGGGCCAGGCTGTCATGCCTTTGCAGGCTTTGTATCCAGAGAAAAACAAAATGACGGCTATAGTTCTTTTTTTATAAACCTGTTTTTTTCGTGTGTTTCGTGTTTTTCGTGGTTTAAACTGTTGTTTTCTGCCTTTTGCCGGCCACAAAGACCCTGCCCAGGGCCTTTGTAAATGAAGAAAAAAATCATCAATTCTTTGCCACGAAAAGCACGAAAAAAGACAAAGCAGTTAACTTGATGCCTCGTCTGCAAAAGCTGCAATCCGCGCAAAAGGCTGTCATTGTGGCTTCAACTTGCACTTGTGTGCCCTAAATGACGACCCGTTAACCGCCTTGCTCGTTTGTGGTTTCATTTTTTCCAAATGCCAAAACTCCTTCAGATTAGCCTTGCATAAGGGGGAAAAATCGCATAAGCATCAGTTCCATTGGATTTTATTGCTGCATAAACGCATTTGACCTGTTATCCCTGCCTGCGTCATCGCTGCGGGGTCGGTTTTTATATCATGGCCCTATTTCGCGAGCCTGTTGAGCGCGGGTTCACCCGTGCCGGGCATTTTTTTTATTCCCACCGCATTGCAGTCCTTGTGGTTATGTTCCTGCTGGTGGGCCTTCTGGTGGCCCAGATCCGCCATGTCACCCTGGACACTTCTTCCGAGGCCCTGCTCAAAAAGAGCGATCCGGCCCGCAAAATCTACGATGCCTTCAAGGAGCAGTTCGGGCTTTCGGAAATAATCATAATAACGGTGAAGCCCCCCAATATTTTTAATGAGGATTTTCTGGAGCGCCTTTCCGCTTTTCATGCAGCCCTGGAAAGCGAGGCCCCCTTTGTGCGAAGGGTCACAAGCCTTGTCAATATCCGCAGTTTAAGGACAGAGGATGATTTTCTGCTTGTGGAGGACCTTCTTGGGGATATTCCCCAAGGCCAGCAGGAAATGCAGGAGTTTGCCCGGCAGGTCTTTGAAAATCCCCTTTATGAAAACCACATTATTTCCCAGGACGGACTTCATGCGGCCATCATGCTCGAAGCCGAAGCCATTGTGGCCGGAGCTGAAACCCGCGGCTTTCTGGAAGCCTTTGATGCTGTTGAGGCGCCGGGCAAAGCCGCTCCGCAAACGGCGGCCTATTTTGGAGAAAAGGAAAACCGCATTCTTGTGGATGCGCTCAAAAAAATTGTTGAGCGCCACAATTCCCCGGATTTTGCAGTAACCCTGTCCGGCGGGCCGGTGGTTGTGGATGCCTTCAACCGGGCCACTTTGTCCGACCTGCGCCTTTGCGTCTTTCTGGCCATCTGCATCAACATTTTCTTTTTATCCTTTTTGTTCCGCAGAATCACAGGCGTGGTGCTGCCCCTGCTCGTCGTCAATGCTGCTGCGGCATCCACCATAGGCCTCATGGCATTTCTTGGCGTCTCCCTCAAAATGACCACCACCATCATCCCGCCCTTTCTTCTGGCTGTGGGGGTGGCGTCCTCTGTCCATGTGCTGGCAATCTTTTATAGGCGCTTTGATGCAGGAGATTCCAAGGAGGATGCCATTGCCTATGCCTTGGGGCATTCCGGCTTTGCTGTGGCCCTGGCCAGCGCGACCACGGCTGCCGGGCTTCTGTCCTTTTCCTTTGCAGAGCTTGCAGCAATAGGCGAAGTTGGCCGTTTTGCCGCAATAGGGGTCATGCTTGCCTTTTTTTACACGGTCATCCTGCTGCCCGCGCTTCTGGCTGTCATCCCCTTAAAGCCCAGGGCGCCCAAGTTTTCCGGCCACGGGCTTATGGACAGCATACTGCTTGGCATGGCCCGTTTTTCCATGGCCCACTGCAAAAGCATTGTGATCATAAGCATTGCCCTGGGGCTTGTTTCCATTACAGGGCTTGTTCAATTGAGGTTTAGCAATAACATTGTGGATTACTTTGCCGATACCAACCCTGTAAAAAACGACCTTATGATGATGGACAAGGTTATGAACGGCGTTGTAACCCTGGAAGCCCTGATAGACACAAAAACACCCAACGGCCTGCACGACCCGGACATGATGATGCGCATGGAGCAGGCTTCCCAGGCGCTGTTGGCC
>JASEHB010000059.1 GCA_030018745.1 Desulfatibacillaceae bacterium
TGCACCAGAAAAAAGTCCGCCATTCCGCAAAGGGCTTCAAAGGCTTGCGTGTTTTCCGTGCAGATGGGTTCGCTGGCCCTGTTGCCGCTTGTCAAAACAAGGGCGGAAAACTCCTTGGCAAGAAGATGATGAAGGGGTGTGTAGGCAAGAATCACAGCCACGCGGGAAAGCCCTGGGGCAACCCTTTCAGCAAGGGGGCAACCCGCCCGCTTTTTGGCAAGCACGGCAGGCCGGGCCGGGCTTTTGAGCAGGGTTTCTTCTGTAACGGAAAAAATAGCCAAAACTCTTGCTGCCTCCATATCCGCGCACACCACGGCAAATGGCTTTGCTGGCCTGGCCTTTCTTTTTCGCAGCAGCCCCACAGCCTGGGGGTTTGCGGCATCGCAGCAAAGATGAAAGCCGCCCAGCCCCTTTACTGCAACAATGGCTCCCTTTTTGATGAGGCTCACAGCCTCTCCCACAGGGTCTTCTGTTTCCACCGCCTCCCTGCTGGAGCTAAACAGGCTCATCTTTGGCCCGCATTGGGGACAGGCGTTTGGCTGGGCATGGAATCGCCGATCCCCTGGGTCGTCATATTCCTTACGGCAGGCCGGGCACATGACAAAGCCCTGCATGGATGTGGCGGCCCGGTCATAAGGAAGGCCGCAAGCAATGGTAAAGCGCGGCCCGCACTGGGTGCAGTTGGTGAAGGGATAGCCAAAGCGCCGGTCTTGGCAATCGCAGACCTGGGCAAGGCAGAAATCGCACACAGCCACATCCGGCGGCAGGCCTGTGCGGGCAGGGACTGGCGCAATACTTGGCTCAATGGAAAAGCTTGAATCGTCTGATAAGGGGGTTTTTCTGGTTTTTATCCGCTCAATGCAGGCAAGGGCCGGGGCCTCGGCCTTGAGGCGTTTTACAAAGGTTTTAAGGGAATCTGCCTCACCCTGGGCCTGAATTTTCACGCCCAGGGATGAATTTGCCACCTGCCCGCAAAGACCCAAATCCAATGCAAGGCGATATACAAAGGGCCTAAAGCCAACGCCCTGAACCGTGCCGCTTACTGTGATGACAAGGGCCTGGCGATTCTTGTCCAATTTTTGGCAGGAATTGGCGCAACAAAGGTTTTTGCTCCTGTTGCTCATTAATTTTCTTGCAGAGATGGGACGCTGTCCGGGTCATCATCCATGTCGGTCAAGGCTTTGAGCATCTCAAGGGCCTCCTGCGCCCTTGCCTTGTCCATTTTCTGGATGCCAAAGCCTGCATGAACAATTATGTAATCGCCCACAGCAGGCTCTTCTATCAGGGAAAGATTTACAGGCAGCAACACGCCCCCGCCAACATCCACCACCCCCTGCTGGCCGTCAAGCGATTCAATTCTTGCAGGCACGGCAATGCACATGGTTATCGGCCCTTCCTGTCAGCAGCCGCCAGAAAGCCCCTTATGTCATGGCCCACAGCCTCCACAAGACCGGGGAAAAACCCGGCCAGAGCAGGGGTAAGCTCTTTGCCGAAGGCTATTTCGCAGCCTGCTGTTACGCCGTAAATCCGGGCAAGTTGCGGCATCTCTTCTCCCAAAAGGCTGCGGCCAAGCTCCATTACGGAAATCAGATCCAGTCCGTGGGAGGATGCTGTGTGGCGGCCTGCCTCCCAGGGGGAAACCACGCGCAGCTCCCCAATGCTGCCGCCTGCATCCAACAGGGCGTCCACCACAAACAACAGGGAGTAACCACGGGCCTTTTCCAGTATTTCCAGGTTTGCAAAGGGGCTGGATGCCGTGTCCAGCCCCTCTATGCGCCCATTCAGGGCCTCTGCTATGTGAATGCCCACCCCGTCATCAGACAGAATGGGGCTGCCAAGCCCCATAAGCAGGGCGCGGGATGGCTCTTTCACGAGGAGACCTCATCTAACAGGCAGCCATTTTTATCCCTTATGGCAATTTTAATGGGGATGCGGCCCGGCAGACTGTGGGTGGCGCAGGCCAGGCAGGGGTCGTAGGCCCGAAAGGCCATTTCCACCTCATTTAGGAGATCCGGGCTTGCCTTGCCGTTTTTTATGCGGCCTTGGGCAGCGTTTTTGACCGAAAGGCAGATGGGGCCTGCATTGTGCTGGGTGGCCACAACCAGGTTCACTTTGGTCAAAATGCCTTTTTCATCAGTTTCATAATGATGGAAGAGGATGCCCCGCGGGGCTTCCACGCAGCCTATGCCTTTTTGCACAAGTTGCAGATTCATGTTGCGGATGTCCCGGCTTGTCAGCTCATCCGTGTTGGCGATGGCGCAGTTCCGCTCCGCTGCCATAAGTGCGCAGATAAGCCTTGCCCAGTGGAAGGCAAGGGTGTGGCGTAAAGGCCTGCCCCCCAAAAACTCAAACGCCTTGTCGCGCTCCTGCTGGGCAAAGGGTGTGGCCATGCCGCCTGCAACATTAAGGCGGGCAAGGGGGCCAACCCGATAAAGGCTTGTTCCCTGGCCGGGGGTAAGGCCCTTCCAGCCCCTTTCCTTTAAAAAGGGCAGCTTCACAAAGGTCCACGGCTCCACATGCTCTGCAATGAAACTTGCGTAATCCTTTGGGTCAAAAAGGGCCAGGCGGGTTCCGTCCACATCGCAAACTGCAACCTTTCCATCATAAAAGGCAACCTTGTCCTGCTCATCCACAAGGGCCATGGAGCAAAGATCCAGCTTATAGGCCGGGCTGTTGAGCATATCAGCAAAGTGCTTGTCGTTTAAAACCACATCCTTGAAAAGGGTTAAGGCATACTGGGCAAAGTCTAAAGTCTGGTCCGCTGTCTTGCGGATGACATCTCGCTCTTGCGGGCGGATGGCGCGGGGCACGCCGCCGGGAAGCCCGCCTTCCGGGTGAGGGGCCTTGCCGAAAACAAGGCGGATTATGTCCCTGTTTTTCTTGCGGATATCTATGACCTTTTCGCCTATTTCCCGGCCCAGCTTGCCCACCACGCCCAAAATGTTGCGAAGGGCCGGGTCGGTTTCCGGCCCCAACAGAAGGTCCGGGGCAGCCAGAAAGAAAAAGTGGACAAAATGATCCTCAATGAAAAAGGCGTTGTATTCCAGCTCGCGGATGAGGCGGGCGGGCAGGGGCGGTTCCACGGACCACAGGGCGTCCAATGCCTTGGTGGCGGCCATGTGGTGGGCCGAGGGGCATACCCCGCAGATGTTGGGTGCAATGCGGGTCATTTCTTGAGCCGGCCGCCCAAGGCAGAAAACCTCAAAGCCCCTCAACTCCGTAACCTGCCAGTAGGCGTCTTCCACATTCCCGCTGTCATCAAGGAATATTTCTATCTTGCCGTGGCCTTCAAGCCTTGTGATGGGGTTGATGGTTATGCGGCTGCTCATGGGCGCTCCTTGTCAAGGGGGTGCATTTTCAATGCAGCCTTGCCCAGTATGGATACGGGCTGTGTGAAGCGGTAAAAAAAGCCTGCCGGGTCCGGAATTGTATCCACAAGCTGGGCCAGATCAAAATACTGCTCTGTCCTTAAAATGGAGGCCAGAGCGGACAGGTGCTTTGTTCCTGCGTCCTCCACCCCTGCAACCGGGCCGAAACATCCCCGGCATGGCATATTGTTGCTGATGCAGGTTTCGCCGCATCCGCTTCGGGTTGCAGGCCCCATGCACAGAATACCTTCCTCCAGAAAACAGTAGTCCGGGTCTGTTTCCACTTCATGAATTTGCCTTATCTGGGTAATTTCAAGGCGCGCTGGCTTTTTGCGGTTGCGTGGGCACACATCGCACAGGGCGCGGCGGGGGGCAAGGGCAGAGCCTTTGGGGGGCAGATCTCCGGCAAGCACCGCGTTTATGGCCTGGCTTATGAGCTGGGGCGGCGGCGGGCAGCCGGGCAGAAAATAATCCACGGCTATTACCTGCCGCAAAGCCCGAACTTTTTCATGGAAGGCTGGCAGGGTGAGTGTGTGGCCGTTGACCAGGCTTTTTTCCTGGGGAATGGTTCCCTCCGGGTTTTCGACAGTCGGCGAATCCCTGTAAACAAAGTCCAGAATAGCCTGACGGCTGGAAAAATTTGCAAGGCCGGGGGTTCCGCCAAAGCAGGCGCAGGCTCCAAGCGCAAGCACAAGCCCTGCCTTTTGCCGCAGCAGCCGGGCAATTTCCAGGTGCTCGTCATTGCGAACGCAGCCGCTTATTATGGCAAGGGCAAGGCTGCAATCGGCAAGGGCCTCAACATCCTTGTACTTGAAATCCAGGGCAACGGGCCACAGCACAATGTCGAGCCTGTCAGCCACATCCAGAAGCCCGGCATCCAGATCCACCACGGCCATATCGCAGCCGCCGCAGGCCCCAAGCCATGTTATGGCAACCTTTGGTTTTTGGGCCATACACTGACCTCCTGCAAGTTTCCTTTATGCTTTATTTACAGACCTTTTCACCAGCTTGCCGAAAAAGATCCCCTGACTGCCGCCGGTTCTGCCTCCTGGCCTGCCGCAGGGCTGTCTGCAAAAAGCCGGGCCGGGCCTAAATGCGCGATCTGGGCTGCCAGGTCACGCACAAGAGCAGGAATTTTTTCTCCATCCGGATTCATGGCTGCAATCACGCGCAGGCGTCTGGAATCCAGGCCCCATGAAGGCAGTATGCGCTGGAGCAGAAAGACCTTGGCCTCTGTCTTGAAATTGCCGTCCTGAAGGTGGCAGTCCCCCTCCGGGCAAACAAGAACAAGAACGCCATCCGCGCCTTTTGAAAAAGCTTCCAGTATGTGGGCTGCATCTATTTTGCCGGAGCAGGCCACCGGAACCCAGTGGGTAACGCCCTTTAGGCTATCTTTGTGCGGATCCAGATAGCCCCAGCCGAATTTGCAGGAAAAGCAGACTATGCGCGGATTGAAATTCTCCACCCTTCCTCCTTATTCCTTTTGTGTGTTGCCGGGCATTTCCTTGTCCGGCAAGGAGCTTTCCAGGCCGACCAGAACGGTGGCCAGGTTGCGGGCAAAGGGGTCATCCTGCATATAACGGGCGGCTGAAGGGCAGGCCACCACACACATTGAGCAGGACTTGCAGCGAAGCTCTTCGGTTACCGAGCGCTTGGCCCCGTCAACCTCCCGCAGGGAGCAGGCATCAAAATAGCAGGCGGTCACGCACAACCCGCACCCGGAGCAGCGGTCCAGAATCACCTTCACCTGGCTCAAGTTCTCCTGAATGCCAACAGAAACACAGGCCATGCAGGATATGCAGGGGCCACAGGAAAGGCAGCGCCTTGCCTCCTCCACAGCTTCGGGCAGGGTGAAGCCTCGCTCAAAGACCTGGAAGTGCATCCGCTTTTCAGGGGGAATCCACAAAACTTCCGGCTCGGACTCGTAAAAGCGCCGCCTTGGAATGTCCTGGGGCGCAAAATGCTTTCGCCTCCCCTTGGCAAGGTCCAGGCCCCGAAGGTGGCGCTCGATGGATTCGGCTGCAACCGTGCCATCCTTCATGGCATTGACCATAAAGCTGGGGGCTTTGAGGTCCCCGCCCACAAAGACCCAGGGCTTTTTGGCGCTCTGAAGGGTAAGGGGGTCAAGGGGAATCCGGCCCCTTTCGTCAACAAGGTTTTCCCTGCGCAGGAAGGACTCCTCCGGGCCTTGGCCCACGGTGATGATGAGAACATCCGCATCAAGGCGCAGATTGTCTTCCATATTGAATTCCGGGTTGAAGCCGCACTCATTGAAAACGCTGTTGCAGGCCGGACAATCAATCCCCACAATGCGATCGGCCCTGCCAAGAATCCGGCTCACGCCCCGGCTGTAAAGGATGCGGATGCCCTCCTCCCAGGCCCCGCGAACCTCTTCGGGGTCTGCCTGTATGCTGTCCTTGTGGTCCTTTTCAAGCCGCTCAAGGCATACCAGGGTGGTATCCCCGGCAAGCCGCCTGGCTGTGCGGGCAACATCAAAGGCAACATTGCCCCCGCCTATGACCACCACCTTCTTGCCCCTGAAGTAATTGGGAGCAATGTTGCCGTGGGAAACCTCGTACAAAAAGGTGTGGCCATACATGACCCCGGAATAGTCCTGGCCGTCAAGCTCTCTTCCCCCAAAGGTGAGGGTTCTTGGGGCTGGCGCGCCCTCGGCAACAAAAACCGCTGCAAAGCCCTGCTTTCTCAAGGCATCCAGGGTAAGCTCACCCTCTCCCACGCGGGAATTAAAGCGCACCTCCATTCCGGCTATCCGCACCAGATTTTCCAGGCTTGCGGCAAGCACCTTTTCAGGCAGGCGGTAGCGTGGAATGAGCCACAGGGCACCCCCAAGCCGCCCGGAAACCTCGAAAACCGTCACAGGATAACCCCGCCGGGAAAGCTCGTACCCGCAGGAAAGGCCTGCCGGGCCGCCTCCCACTATGGCCACCGGCTCCCGGTTCCTCTCGTTTTTCCAGGCAGGCTTTTTATCAATGTGATAGGTGTAGGTATCTGAAATAAAACGCTTTAAAAGCCTGCGGCGGATTGCCCCGCCCTTGTCGTGATAGTTGCAAAGAAGCTCGCACAGGCCGCAGACATAGCCGCATACTGTGAAAAAGGGATTTTTCTCGTAAAGGTAATCGCCTATCTGGATTATGCCCTCATGGGCAAGGTGCGGGTCTTCCGGCAAAAGGCTTATGAGCACATTGGTGCGCTGAATATCCTCGTTTATGGGACAACCCATCTGGCATGGCGGCACAAACTGACGCACCGCAGGCTCAACAGCTGCTTTGGAATCCCTTGTGCTGGTCCACATAAGCGCCCCGTCCTGTCTGCGGCCTGCATCAAATGCGGCCTTTTAGGTCAATCCGGCTGAAATGGGCTTCCTGTTACAGGCAACTCATTGTGCAAAAACCGTATCCTGCCATTAAAAAACCGGCCTTTTGGCTTATTCTTTTGCAAAATTCGGCGGAAGCTGTCAGCACGGACATAAAGCCCCAATACATTTACCACGAGGAGCTTTTCCCGGCAAGCCTGGCTCAAAGGCTGCCCCTGTCTGATCTGTTAGCCAACCCGCCCTTGCAAGGCCGGAGCAAAAAGGCTACGATTTTTGATACGCCGGTATGTGCCGGTTTCAAAACTGCCCGCAATCGTTTTGTTCGGGAACTTATGGACTTTGTTGAAAGAAATGTTGTGCTTGTGCACCCGCAAATCCACTGGAACACCGGCAACATAGGCCGGACCTGCCTGGCTGTGGGGGCAGCTCTGCATCTTGTAAGGCCGCTGGGCTTTTCCCTGGAAAGCGCCCAGGTTAAAAGGGCGGGCCTGGACTATTGGCATGAAGTAAATCTTGCCCTGTGGGATGACTTTGAAACTCTTGTGCACACCCTAAACATTGATGAGGGCCAGATCTGCCTTTTCACCAAAAACGGAGAGCTTCCCCATTGGGAAATCCCCCAGGAAAAAAGGCTTTTTCTTGTCTTTGGCTCGGAAACCGGCGGCCTGCCAGGGCAAATTCTGGAAAAATACCCCAAAAGAACCTTTTATATTCCCATGCCCGGCGCGGTGAGGAGCTTAAACCTTTCAACAGCAGCAGGCATAGGCATTTACGAAAGCCTGCGGGGCATGGTTGCAGGCCGGGGAATAAACGCCCCGCAAGACCAGGATGCACAAAAATGACCGCCCTGACAAACAAACAAGGGGGCTGGGTGCAAAGAATAAGCCTGGCCCGGCCAGGAATTGGAGATAACACGGCAGATGCAGAGCGCTTGTGCCAAGCGCTCATGCGTGCATTCGGCAACAGGCAGGTGAGGGTTGACTGGCAGCTTCTGCCCCAATTGCCGCATATGCTGCGCCAGGGGGATTTTGCTGTTAAGGCGACTGTCTTTCCGGGCAGGGAGGGCCTTGTTGTCATAGACCTGGCCCCTGCAAGCGCGCCTTCTTCACCCATCCTGGGCCTTGCGGTTGACATAGGCACAACAAGGGTGGCCATCCGCCTTGTGGATATGGAAACAGGCAAAAGCTTTGGCGAAACCTCCTTTGACAACCCCCAGATTGCAGTTGGGCCGGACATTCTTTCGCGCATACATTATGCCCACTCACAAGAAGGGGCCAAAGAGCTTGCCCGGCAGATCCGCAGCGCCATTGGCCGCGAGAGCCAGGCCCTGGCCAAAAGGGCGGGCCTTGATTCCGGGCGCATACTGGCAGCAGCAGTGGCCGGAAACACAGCCATGACCCATCTTTTTTTGGGGCTGCCCACAGCAAACATGATTCGCGAGCCTTACATTCCTGTCATCAACAACCCTGGCTCATGGAAAGCCCACACTCTTGATTTACCCTTTGCGCCTCTTGCAAGGGTCTTTGTCTTTCCCAATATCGGCAGCTACTTTGGCGGGGACCTGGTGGCCGGAATAATGCAGACCGGCATGGACGCCCAGCAGGAAGTTGCCATGCTTGTGGATGTGGGCACAAACGCAGAGGTGGTTGTGGGCAACCAGGACTGGCTGATGGCCTGCGCGGGCGCGGCAGGCCCGGCCCTTGAAGGGGGCATGAGCCGCATAGGCATGATGGCCGCACCTGGGGCCATAGACAGGGTGAGCATAGACAAAAAAACCCGCGCCATTGCCTGGCACACAATTGAAGATAAGCCCCCTGTGGGAATATGCGGCTCCGGAGTAATTGATCTGGCTGCCGGGCTTTTTCTGGCAGGCATGATGGACATAAGGGGCAAGCTTGTGCCTGATGCCTGCGCTGGCCGTTTGATTGAAAAAGACGGGTTACCCTCCCTTGTGGTGGTTGAAAAAGAGCTTTCCGGCACAGGCCAAAGTCTCTGCCTGGACCAGGCGGACCTGGATTCGCTCACCCGCTCCAAGGCCGCCATGTACACCATATTGAGGACCCTCACCCTTTCTGTGGGTGTTGAAATGCAAAAGCTGACAACCTTTTTCGTGGCCGGTACATTTGGCTCATATATTGACCCGGAATCCGCCGTCACAATAGGAATGCTGCCGGATCTGGACAGGAGCGTGTTTTGCAGTGTCGGCAACACAAGCCTGGAAGGGGCGGCCCTTCTGCTTGTCCAGGCCGGGGCCGATGAAAGGGCCAGGCAGATTGCCGGGCGCATAACCTATCTTGAGCTTAATGTTAACCAGGAGTTCATGAACCGCTTTTCTGCGGCAAAGTTTTACCCGCACACGGATATTGCCCGATTTCCCAGCGTGGCAAAAAAGCTTGGGGCCGCCTCTGTTGCCTGATTTGCGGCTTGAGTCTGGAACATGACTTGAACCCGGCCCCGCCGTGTTTACCTTTCTTTAAAAGGCTGCCGAAATTTTACGGCTGCCAATCTTTTTTCCGTTAAGGATGTTGCCATGCCCTTTCTTAAAAACAGCTTCCGCGGCCTGTTTCTGCTCTGCCTTGCAACAAGCTTTCTTTTTGCAGCAGCCCTGCTTTTGCCCCAGCCGCCCGTTCATGCCCAAGATCCGGTCTGGCCCCATTCTGGAAGCGATCTGGCCCCGGACCCGGCTGTCATTTTCGGGCAGATTGAAAATTGGGTCACGGTCTTTTTGGTATTTGCTGACAA
>JASEHB010000647.1 GCA_030018745.1 Desulfatibacillaceae bacterium
GCACAACACTATCGCCAAAAGCCTTTAGGGCCATAAACGAGATTGTGTGTCCGGAATTATTAGGGGAAGTGCTGTTCAAAATCGGAATCCTTACAACTCTGCCTGGATGAAAAGAAAAAAAAGCGGCATTTTTTTGCCCAATTTTTTACAAGCGTAATATATTTAGGGACGCATTGCGTCAGGAAGCAATAAGGCAAGTGGCTGATTTGGGGTAGCACCTTTAGGGTTTTAGAGCTTTGCCAAAAGATATTTTTAAATAAAAAGCATTAGTTGCAAGCAATATGAGGAATTGCACCTCCTGCATTTAAAGGGATTCAGGCCCTGATTTGCCTGCTGCAAGTAAAAGGCCGATATGATGAAAATTTCTCGGCAGATAAACTTAAAAAAAGCAACGGATGGTAAAAAAATGCCGGATGGAGCAGTCTGCCAATCAGCAAACCATATTTCGGGCCAAATTTTTTACGCCAGTCATGAGAGATTTTTTATTCCGGGCAGACAAAAAATATTGCCCCTGCAACTTATTTATTGCAGGGGCAGGGAAGGGATTTTAAAGGCCTTTTGTATGAAAAAAGCTCTGGCAGTCTGCCAGGCTGCCTGTTGGGATAAGGCTTGCGGCAGGCAAATAGTCTCCGGCTAAAAGCCGAAAAATGCGGCCACATAGCGAAGGGCCGTAAAGACAATTATGCCTGCGAGCATCCATTTTATGGCGTTTGCGGGCACAAACTTCTGAAGGCGCGCCCCAAGGTACATTCCCGCCATGCCGCCAAGGCCAAAAAGAACGCCAAGCAGCCAGTCGGGCGCTATGCTCATTTCCGGATAAACAAAGGCAAGGGCCTGGTAAAAGATAACGCCGGCCACAGAGGTTACAAAGGTGCCCATAAGGGCCGCCCCTGCCACGGTGTAAACCGGCAGTTTGAAGTAGGCCACAAAAAAGGGTGCTATTATTGCCCCTCCGCCAATGCCGTATATTCCGCCCACAACGCCCACAACAGCGCTCAAGGCAAAAATTCCCCAGAAGGATACATCAAACTGCTCGCCGTAAAAGGTGTAGCCAAGTCTTTTTAAGTTGAAATGGGTCACTGCAACCGCGGGCAGCGGCTCGCAGTTTTTTGCACCCAGCTCCCGCACTTTGGCGGTGTGCTCGCGCACAAGGGCCTGAAAGCGCTTTTCGCTTTGGGCCTTGTTGCCCGTGTTTTTGGCGGTGAGGTCTTTGACCATGCGCACGCCGATGTAAAGCAGAACACAGGCTGCAAAGAGCTTGAAGTTGGCAGGATCGGGCATGTATTTCACCCGCAGGAACGCACCGATGAAAACTCCGGGCAGGGTTCCTGCAACTACCACCCAGGTCAGCGGCCAGACCATGCGGCCCTCGCGGAAATAGCGGTAAACGCCGCTGGGAATGGCGACAATGTTGTAAAGCTGGTTTGTGGCGCTCACAGACGGGCTTGTGTAGCCCAGAAAGGACATCTGAAAAGGAAGAATAAGAAAGGCTCCGGAAACTCCGCCCATTGAAGTGAAAAAGGATATTACAAAGGCCACCAGGGGAGGAATCCAGATGGCTACCTCAATACCTGCTGTTTCAAAGTACATATATGCCCTCCACCTCTTTTGTGGATTTTAAGACCTCTTTTTAAGGACAGTCAAAAATTTTGCTCATAGCCAATTCTTTTAAAAGCTGAATGTCATCTTTTCAAATTCA
>JASEHB010000648.1:0-328 GCA_030018745.1 Desulfatibacillaceae bacterium
CAGAATGAAGGTCAACCCGAACGCAAAGGAGGGGAAAATGGCCAACAAGAAAACTGATGAAAAACTGACAAGACGAGGTTTTTTGAGGACAACAGGCGGTGTCGCTTTAGGCGGCGTTGCTGCGGCGAGCCTGCTTTCGATTCCCCAAAAGGCCCTTGGCGCGGATATGCCCAAAAAGTGGGACGAGGAATTTGATGTGGTGATTGTGGGCAGCGGATTTGCGGGCCTGGCTGCCGCCATTGAGGCCAAACAGGCAGGGGCTTCCGTGCTTGTGCTGGAAAAGATGCGCGTGCCCGGCGGCAATTCCATCATCAACGGCGGTGTGTTT
>JASEHB010000648.1:338-1698 GCA_030018745.1 Desulfatibacillaceae bacterium
CAGGCTGTGACAAGCAGCGGGCGCAAGGAATTGAGGATTCGCCAAAACTCATGCTCGAAGATATGCTCAAGGCCGGCCTCAACCTCAACCATGTTCCCCTTGCAAAAATGGTGGCGGAAAAATCGCTGGAGGCCGTCCAGTGGACCCAAAGCCTTGGCGTTGAATACAGGGAAACCGTGGTTCACCTTGGCGGGCATTCTGTTCCGCGAAGCTGGTCAACCCACAACAGCAGCGGCTCGGCCATTGTTCAGAAGCAGCTTGAAAAAGCCAGGGGCCTGGGCATTGAAATCCGCCTCCAGAGCTATCTCACAAGCATCATCCGGGACAAAGCCGGCAAGGTTGCAGGCCTGGTGGTGCGGGAAAGATACCGCTTTCCTGATGAGGGCAGCGGCAACGAAAAGCACATCAAAACCAAAAAGGCCCTGGTGCTTGCAGCGGGCGGCTTTTCTGCAGACGAAAATTTCCGCACGGTTCAGGATCCGGGCCTCACAGAAGAGGTGGAAACCACAAATCAGCCCGGAGCCACAGCAGAGGTTTTGCTTGAAGCGTTGAGGGTGGGGGCTACCCCTGTGCAGATTTCCTGGATACAGCTTGGCCCCTGGACAAGCCCGGATGAAAAGGGCATGGGTGTGGGCTATGTTTTCAATGCAATGGCAGGGTTTGTGGAAGGCATAATGGTTGACCCGGCAACCGGCTTGCGCTTTATCAATGAGCTTGCAGACCGCAAAATCCGCTCTGATGCCATTCTTAAACTCGGACATCCTAGCGTGACCATTGCTGACAGCAATGGAGTGCATGGAGTTCACAACCTCAATACATCCCTTGAAAGAGGGGTGGTTAAAAAGTTTGATACCATAGAGGCGCTGGCAAAAGAGTACGGCATACCTGAAAAAGAGCTTCGTCAATCGGTAAACAACTGGAACAGGTTCGTGAAAAAAGGCGCTGATGAGGAGTACAACCGCTATATGCACAAGGATCAGAAACCCATTGAAAAGGCCCCCTTCTATGCCTGCCGCTGCTGGCCCAAGGTGCATCACACCATGGGCGGGGTGCAGATAAACGAAAAGGCCCAGGTCATAGGCCTTGACCGCAAGCCCATTTCCGGGCTTTTTGCAGCCGGCGAAATTGCAGGCGGTGTTCACGGCGCAGTGCGTCTGGGCAGCGTGGCAGTTACAGACTGCATAGTCTTTGGCCGCATAGCCGGGCAAAACGCAGCCAGGTCCTGAATATACCGCTAGCCCAAGCCCTTACCCCAGGAGGGCCGGTTTTTCATAACCGGCCCTCCTGTCAAAAAGAACCATCAGGCAAAAGGTGATTCATGAAAAGCCTTTATTTGAAGAGCTTCAATTACCCGTTTGCA
>JASEHB010000649.1 GCA_030018745.1 Desulfatibacillaceae bacterium
CTCCATTGCAGCCATTCGCGCCATCCTGCTTGTAAAACAAATGTAATAATTAACAATTTGCTATGCTTGGCAAATTATTGCCCTTAAGATTCCCCCAACAGTAAAGGGCATCCCGCGTGTTTTTTTCTTAATGCCTTTAAGGGGGAATCATCATGAGATCAATTAACAAAATTCTTCTGGTTTATCCGCAAGTGCCGAAAAATACCTACTGGAGCTTTCAGCATGCCTTGAAGTTCATCGGCAAAAAATCTTCCATGCCGCCTTTGGGGCTTATAACTGTGGCTGCCTATATTCCCGACCACATCAGCGTAAGGCTTGTGGACGAAAATGTGGCCAGGCTTAAAGATTCTGACATTGAATGGGCGGATGCGGTTTTTATTTCCGCCATGATAGTCCAGAAGGACTCTTTTGAAAGGGTCGCCGCCTTAAGCAAAAAGGCCGGTAAAATTGTTGTGGCGGGCGGCCCCCATGTTACAAGCAGCCTGAACCCAATAGAAAATGTTGACCATTTTATTCTTGGAGAAGCCGAAGGGGTGATGGAAGCTTTTATGCAGGATCTGGAGCAGGGTTGCGCCAAGCCTGTTTACCGGGCGGATAAAAAGCCTGACCTGGCTTTTACCAGAACCCCGCGATATGAGC
The DNA here is from genome assembly GCA_030018745.1 of Desulfatibacillaceae bacterium. Taxonomy (GTDB): domain Bacteria; phylum Desulfobacterota; class Desulfobacteria; order Desulfobacterales; family Desulfatibacillaceae; genus JAGVAW01. The sequence continues at coordinate 640 of JASEHB010000649.1, forward strand.
TTCTCAAGCTTAAAGCCTATGCCTCAATGGCTGTGCAGTATTCCAGGGGCTGCCCCTTTCACTGCGAGTTCTGCGACATCTGGAAGGTTTACGGAAACAGACCACGGGTAAAACCCGCAGAGAGATTGCTTGCAGAGCTTGAGGCCCTTTATGCGCTCAACTGGAGGGGTGCTGTTTTCATGGTGGATGACAACTTCATCGGCAACAAAGGCCAGGTTAAAAGGAACTTGCTGCCCGCGCTCATTGCCTGGCAAAAGGAGCGCCGCTACCCCTTAAAGTTCTACACAGAGGCTTCCATTAATCTTGCTGATGACGAGGCCCTTCTGGAAGCCATGCGGGAAGCCGCCTTCAACGAGGTTTTTATCGGCATTGAGACGCCTTCCTTGGAATCATTGGCAGAAACGGGCAAGGTGCAGAACCTTAAATCCGATATGGCACAAGCAATCCGCAAAATCCAGAATTACGGCATGGAGGTTATGGGCGGCTTTATTCTTGGCTTTGATTCGGACACGGCAGACATTGCAGACAGGCAGATAGCATTCATACAGCAGGCGGGTATTCCCCGCGCAATGGTGGGCCTTTTGACAGCCCTGCCCGGAACGGATTTGTATGAGCGCCTTGAAAGGGAAGACAGGATTTTGGGCAATTCGGACGGCAACAATGTTTCCTGCGCTGCGGCCAACTTCAAGACCCACCAGTCGCCGGAGGCCTTGCAGGCCGGTTATCGCAAGGTGCTTTCAACCATTTACGACAGAAGCCTTAAAAACTATTTCTCCCGCTGCAACCGCGTGCTGGACACATTAAAGGAAAACCCTCATGCCGGCCGCAGCATTAAGCTTACAGAAATACGGGCGATGATAGGCTCCCTGCTGCGCCAGCCCTTCACGCCCTACGGGTGGCAGTATGTCAAGTTCATTGCCCGCAATCTGTTCAAGAACACAGGATCATTTCCCGAAGCTGTAAAATTTTCAATTCTGGGACACCATCTTCACATAATAACCCGCAAGATGCTGGCGGACAGGCCTCTTTTGGCGGTATAAGACTCAAGAGGATTTTGC
>JASEHB010000650.1 GCA_030018745.1 Desulfatibacillaceae bacterium
TGATGAAGGTCTCTGCCGAAACCGTGAGTGTGCGGGAGCGCATAACCCAGATTCACGACCTTTTGGAGCTTCGGCAGACCTTAACTTTTGAAGATCTGTTTGAGCAAAGCCCCACAAGGGGCGAGCTTGTTGTAACCTTTCTGGCGATTCTGGAAATGGTAAAGCTTTCGCTTATCCGCATTGCCCAGCACATCCAAAGCGGAGTGATGCGAATTTTTTACGCATAGGCCTTATTCATGGATTCCAAGCCCCCGCTAAAAGACATTGTTGAAAGCCTTCTTTTTGTGAGCGGCTCGCCCATAACCATAGAAAGGCTCAATAACGCCGTGCCTGAAGCCGCGCCCGGCGAAATCCGCCAAGCTTTGGATGACCTTGTGGCAGATTACGAGGCCCGTTGCGGCGGCTTTTGCCTTCGCCAGGTGGCAGGCGGCTGGCAGTTGAGAACAAGGCCCGAATTTGCGCCCTGGATTCGCCGGATGCACCAGTCCCAGCCCTCCAAGCTTTCCCAGGCAGCTTTGGAAACCCTTGCCATAATTGCATACAACCAGCCGGTTTTGAGAAGCTATGTGGAGCATGTGCGGGGCGTGGATTCCGGCGGCGTGATGAAGCTTCTTCTCGACAAAGGGCTTATAAGGGTGCTTGGCAGGGATGACAAGCCGGGCAGGCCCATGCTCTATGCCACAAGCAAAAGGTTTCTGGAAATTTTTGACTTAAAAGATCTCTCGGAGCTTCCCACCTTAAAGGAAATTCAGGAAATCACCCAGGCAGAGGAAACCCGAAATGCCCTTGCCAACCTTGCCCAGGCAGGTGGAGAGGATTCCTTTGTTGATGATAAAGGAGATTCTGCAATTTTTCTTGGGCCTGATGAGGAAGATGATATTCCCGACTCAACCCATGACATTATGGGCAATTCCCTTGGCCCCCTGCCAAACGATTTGGGGCCCCCCTCCCCTGACACCCCGCAGAATGATTTTGGGGACCTTTCCCTTGAAAGGGAATACCCCGGCCCGGAAGACAGATGTCCCCAGGAGCAGGACGAGGAATAATACCAGGCCCCGTTAACAAAAGGCATTAAAAACAAAAACAGCTTTTTAAACCACGAAAACCACGAAAAGCACGAAAAGCACGAAAAGCACGAAAAGCACGAAAAGCACGAAAAGCACGAAAAAAACAGATTGTTAAAAAACTAAAAGCCGTCATTTTGTTAATGGATTCAAATCCTGTGCGCTCATGAGTGCTTAATGCCCCCTTCAACAAAGAGCACGACAGATAACTTCTTTTTTTATGCTTCTGGCCCTGTTTTTTTTCGTGTGCTTCGTGCTTTTCGTGGTTAAATTTTTTGTTTTATTTGTTTTTTTGTTTTTTGGGCAAAGCAAATCAAAAAAAGGATTTTGCCCTCCAAAATCACCTGATTTTCTGGCCTGTTCTGCTTTTTTCGCGTATCTTTTTTCGTGTGTTTATAACAAGTTGCAACCAGTGAAGTAATGTTGCCGTCATTCCGGCTCACTGACGCTGTCGAAGGTTATGCCGTTGTCCGCCGGAATCCATGAAAGGTGCAGTCGAAGGTTTAGCTTTGTTTCAATAAGGATAACAGACCAATTTTATTATGTATTCAAAGCGTAAGCGGGAATGACGGCCTGGAGAATGGGTTCCAAGCCTAAAGCGATACTGACGGCTGCTGTGCAAGTTGTAATCT
>JASEHB010000060.1 GCA_030018745.1 Desulfatibacillaceae bacterium
GCGCAGCCGAAGGCAAGCGTAGCCCAACAAAAGGGTCGTTTTCCATTTTGCCTCTTGCCGTCCGGGGCTTGGGTTTTGTTGGGATAGCTTTTGCGTTGCAAAAGCTATCCCAACCTACAAACTTTTCCCCTTGTAACCCCCTCCAGGATGTCATCCCCGCGAAAGCGGGGATCCAGATTTATAGGCCGTAACGACTGTCTTCCATGTCAAGGGATGCGGAAAGGCTTTGGCCCTTTTTAAGGATTTGCATGGCCCAATAATTTGCCTTTTCCGGTTGCTGTTGCACTTTCGGAAAGGTTCACCCAACAATTCCCTAAATCCCCCCCTCCTCCACCAGGCTACACAGCTACCCACCGCCTCCCACGCCAAATTTCAAAAAAATCCATGCTTCGCCTTGCCATAGCCCCAAAACTGCGCTCCTAAAGGCTCTGGGAAGCTATGGCCTCTTTTGGCCGGAATCCGTGCAAAGCCCTGCCTGGGACAAAAAGAGGCTTTTTTTTCGTATTTTTTGAATCACTCCCCACTTTTTGCCATTGCTTTTTTTATAAATAATCACTTAAATTATCTGCATATACGAAAATGTACCTGCAATATTTTGCTTGACAGTTTCCAATATTATATGCAAAGGTGGAATCAAATGGAGTAAATGTGGGTATAGGGGGGGCTGTGATTTCTCATCCCAAATTCCGGGAAACCACGCAGCACAGCATTGATGACAAGGGCCGTCTGGCCCTGCCGCCACGGTTCCGCGAGGTGATTCGCGCATCCGGCGATGAGGCCATCATGCTTTCCTATCTGGATGGCTGTCTCCAGGGCTATACCCTGCCGGAATGGCAGGTTGTTGAGGATCGCATTCTGACAACAGCCTACAAGGATGACAATATGCGCGACCTGCGGCGCTATTTTGTGGGCGGTGCAAAGGAGCTTAAAATTGACGGCCAGGGCCGCATCACAATTCCAGCATATCTGCGCAACTCTGCGGGCATTGCTCCCAAGTCCGAAGTTATCCTGATTGGCGTGATTGATCATTTTGAACTCTGGAGCCTTGAGTCTCACGAGAAGGACCTCACGGTGTTCGAGCAGAATCTCAAGTCTGGTATGTACAAGGAAGAAATTGCAAAGTTGGGGCTTTAATCGTGGAATTTGCTCACATTCCGGTCATGACCGAAAAAGTCATGGAATTTGCGGATGTGAAACCCGGAAAAACCTTTGTGGACGCAACCCTGGGGGGTGGAGGCCACAGCAGAGCCATTTTGGAGGCCATGAAGGGAAGGGGTCTTCTGGTGGCTTTAGACAGGGACCCGGATGCAGTTGCCCACGGCAGGGAAATCTTCCAGGCCTTTGAAAATATCCGGATTGTCCGGGCCAATTACAGTCAGCTTCCAGCGGTTCTTGACAACTTGGGTATAGAGGCGGTTGACGGCATTGTGGCGGATCTTGGCCTTTCGCTGCATCAGCTTGCCGCTTCCGGGCGGGGCTTTTCATTCCAGGCCGATGAGCCTTTGGGCATGAGGATGGACGGCCCTGATGGCGGCCCCACTGCCGGGGATATTGTCAACACCGCCTCTGCCCACGAGCTTTTGAAAATTTTCCGCGATTACGGGCAGGAGCAATACGCCCGCCGGATAGTTGACGCCATCTTGCGGGAGCGGCAGAAGGCTCCCCTGGCCACCAGCTTTCAGCTTGGGCAGGTGGTTGCCGGTGCGGTTCCCGCTGCTGCCAGAAAAAAGGGCATTCACCCGGCCACACGGGTTTTTCAGGCCCTTCGCATAAAGGTCAACGAGGAGCTTGTTCATCTTGAACGGTTTCTGGAGTGCTTTCCCGCCTGTCTGAAAAGCGGCGGCAGAATTTGCATAATCTCCTTTCATTCCCTGGAGGATTCCATGGTCAAGGCCGCATTTCGAAGCCTTGAAAAAACCTGCACCTGCCCGGTTCACCTGCCTTGCGTTTGCGGCAAAAAACCCAGGGCAAAAGTCATCACCCGCCGGGCGGTTAAACCTTCAGATGAAGAGGTTGGCATAAACTTATCTTCAAGAAGCGCCCGGATGAGGGTTCTGGAAATGCTCTGAAAGCCTGCATGAAAAGGCTCATGCCAAAACAGGGGGGGACCATGAAAACAAATTTCACTCAGGACGAGCAAAGAGGGCTTGTGCCGGAGTTTTTCTATTCCGGAGCAAAGCGCTTTCTGGCTTTTGCAGCGGCTATCCTTTTGCGGTCAGAGGGCCAGAAGGTATCCGGAGTGCGGCAGCGCAACAGCCGCCCCAGGCAAAAGGGTTTTGTGAATGTTCCCATTAAAAAGGCGAGAAACTTCAACTTCCCGCACTGAAAGGCAATTGCAGATGGGACGCAATGAAACCGGAAAAAAGATAAAGCCGCTGCTTTACGGATTTCTCATCATGGCTCTGTTTGTGGAGCTTTTTGTGTTTGCCTGGGCGCGGGTCCAGTGCGTGCAGATAGGCTATGAGACGGCCAGTGCCTGGGAGGAGAGAAAGGTGCTCCTTGAGCAGCAGGAGATGCTCAAAGCCCAGGTGGCCTATCTCCAGAGTCCCCGGCGCATCATGCAGATAGGAAAGGAGCAGTTCGGGCTTTCCATGCCGCGCCCCGGACAGGTGGTTGTGGTGGCCAATGAAATGCAATGACCAGAAAAAAATGAGCACAAGGCTCAAGCTGGTGAGCCTGTTTTTTGCTCTTTTCATGGGGGTCATCATTGCAAGAGCAGTGCATCTTCAGGTTTTGCAGCATTCTTTTTTGTCCGAGGCAGCTCAAAGGCAGTTTGTCCGCCAGTATGAAACCGCCCCCCGCCGGGGCGTCATTTACGATGCAATGCACAGGGAGCTTGCTGTCACGCTGGATGTTGTCTCCATAGCGGCAAGGCCCTCCCGCATTGCAGGAAAAGATGAAGCAGCCCTCGCCATTGCTGCGGCTCTGGGTGAAGAACCCGCCAGGATGATTGAAAGGCTTGATAATGAAAGGCCTTTTGTGTGGCTTGCCAGAAACATAAGCCCCAGCCTTGCAGAAAGGGTGAGGGACCTTGGAATAAAGGGCCTTGAATTCACGCCCTCTGCCCGGCGCTTTTATCCCAACCGCACCCTTGCAGGGCAGGTTATGGGCTTTTGCGGGGTGGATGGTCATGGCCTGGAAGGGCTGGAATTCCGTTTTGATGACGAGCTTTTCGGAGAGTTTTCGCGCTGGACTGTTCTTCGGGATGCGTTGGGCAAAAGCTTTGCAGCAGACAGGCCCGCACCCCTGCCAAAGGCAGGCAATGATCTGGTTCTGACCCTGGACAGGACCGTGCAGACAATCACCGAGGATGCCCTTGCAGAGGCGGTGGAGAAAAACCAGGGCAAGTCCGGGCTGGCCCTTGTGCTGGTTCCCCAGACAGGTGCAATCCTGGCAATGGCCCAGTACCCTTTCATGAATCCCAACGACTTTTCCGCTGCCGGGTCAGACCAGCGCAGAAACAGGGCTGTTACAGACACATACGAGCCTGGTTCCACCACAAAGATTTTCATGGCAGCCGCAGCCCTGGAATCCGGGCTTGTGAGCGCTAAAGATTCCTTTTACTGCGAAAACGGCCAGTTCAGGGTGGGCCGGAAAACGGTAAAGGATGTTCATCCGTATGACACCCTCACCCTTGAGGGAATCATCACGCATTCCAGCAATATCGGCGCAATAAAGGTGGGCCAGCGCATAGGCCGCAAAACCCTTTACAACACGCTGAAGGATTTCGGGTTTGGCGCACGCACCGGGGTTGATTGCCCAGGCGAGGCCCGCGGCCTGTTGAGCGCGCCGGAAACCTGGAGCGAGATTGATGCTGCGGCCATTGCATTCGGCCAGGGCTTTGCCGTAACGCCCCTTCAACTGGTTGCTGCTGTGGGTGCGCTGGCAAATGACGGGCTTCTCATGCGGCCCCGCCTTGTGCAGGCTGTTACCGACAGCCGGGGCAGACTGGTGAAAAGCTTTGCGCCGGAGCCGGTTCGTCAGGTGGTCAGCGCCTCCACGGCCCAAAAGGTGCTGGACATGATGGCGCTGGTGAACACCGATGGCACCGGCTCTCTGGCCCGGCTGGAAGGCTATTCATCCGGAGGCAAGACCGGCACGGCCCAGAAGGTGAGCAACACGGGCGGATATGCAAAGGGCAAGTATGTGGCCTCCTTTGTGGGTGTTGCGCCCATGGAGCGGCCCTCCATTGCGGTTATTGTGGTTGTGGATGAGCCAAGAAGAAGCATTTACGGCGGAACAGTTGCAGGCCCGGCCTTTAAAAAGATTTCGGAAAAGACCCTTCAGTACCTGGAGATAATGCCCAAATCGTCTGCGGATGGCCCCATAACCGCATGCAGTTTCAGCGGAGATCCAATATGAAGCTTGAAAAACTGCTATCCGCTCTGCATCAGGACAATATGCAAAACCCGCTGCGCCTTGTGCGGGTTGCTGATCCTTGCGTTGAAATCGGCGCAATCCGCTGCAACGGCGGGCTGGTCAAACCCGGAGACCTTTTTGTGGCCATGCGCGGAGAAAAAGCGGACGGCCATGATTTTATTGCCCAGGCTGTTGAAAGGGGCGCTGTGGCGGTTGTGGCCCGGAAGCCTGTTGAGCTGCCGGAAGCCGTGTCACTCATTGTGGCCGAAGACTCCCGCAGGGCGCTTGGCGCGCTTGCCGCCTGCTTTTTTGGCAACCCCTGGCGCAGCCTTAAAATTGTTGGAATAACCGGAACCAATGCCAAAACCACGGTGAGCTTTCTTGTGGAGTCTGTTCTTGCGAACGCCGGTTTTTCAGCCGGGGTCATCGGCACGGTCAATGTCCGCTTTTGCAACAGGGTTTTGCCAAGCGCCATGACCACCCCTGAATCCCTTGAGCTGACCGCCCTTTTGCATGAAATGCGAAGCAGCGGCGTGACCCATGTGGTCATGGAGGTTTCATCCCACGCCCTTGCCCAGGGCAGGGTGCGCTTTGTGGAGTTTGACGCCGGGGTGTTCACCAATCTTTCCCAGGATCACCTGGATTACCACGAAAATTTGCAGGACTACTTTGCCTGCAAGCGAAAGCTTTTTGTGGACCAGCCCCCAAACCGCTCCAAGGGGCCTATGGCGGCGGTCATAAACAGGGATGACCCCTTTGGTGGGCAGCTTTGCGCCCAGGTGATGGCCACGCCTTGCGAGCCTGTCATCTGCACGGGTTTTTCGCCGGAAAGCCAGATAAGAGGCGTTGATGTGGTTGCAGGTGTCACCGGGGTTTCCGGAACCGTGCTCACGCCGGATGGCGATTTTTTTGTGCGCTCGCCCCTGGTGGGCCGCCACAATTTTGAAAACATTTTAAGCGCCGCAGGGGCCTGCCTTGCCCTGGGGCTGGGCCTTGAGGAAATAAAGAAAGGCCTGGAAGCCCTTTGTTGCGTGCCGGGCCGCCTTGAGCGGGTGGAAAGCAATTCCGGCAGGCATATTTTTGTGGACTACTGCCACACGCCCCAGGCTGTGGAAAAGGTGCTCGAAGCGTTGAAGGCCATAAGCCCAGGCCGCCTGATAACTGTTCTTGGCTGCGGCGGGGACAGGGACAGGACAAAGCGCCCGCTCATGGGCGCGGCTGCGGCAAAGGTCTGCGACCTGCTTGTGGTAACCTCGGACAATCCGCGCACCGAAAACCCCCAGGCAATAATTGAGCAAATTCTTCCCGGCGTTGTCCGCCATCTTGAGCCTTTTGGCCATGAAGGCTCCAAGGGCTATCTGGTGGAGCCGGACAGGGCTGCGGCCATAAGCCTGGCTGTAAAGGCCAGCCAGCCGGGGGATACTCTTCTCATAGCCGGAAAGGGCCATGAGGACTACCAGATAATCGGCTCAACCAGGCGGCATTTTGACGATAGGGAGGAGGCCAAAAAGGCCCTTGCCCTGGTGGAAGGTCAATCTGCTGCCTGCCAAAACACAGGGAGCGCCCCATGTGGCGTATAGATGATATTCTGCGCGCCACGGGCGGCGAGCTGGTCTGCGGCGATACAAAACAGACCTTTGTCGGCGTGGCAATTGATTCAAGAAGCATAAAGCCAGATGAGCTTTTTGTGGCCCTTGCCGGGGCCAACCACGATGCCCACCGCTTTGTGGGCGCAGTGCAAAAGGCCGGGGGCAAAGGCTTTGTTGTTGAAAAGGCCAAGGTTGCCGGTCTGGGAATTGATGTTTCATCCAAAGATGCCCCCCTTGTGGTGGCTGTGGATGACTCGACCCTTGCGCTTGGCGCGCTGGCGGCTTTCCACCGCAGGCGATTGAAGGCAAAGGTGCTTGGCATAACAGGCTCCAACGGAAAGACAACCACAAAGGAAATGGCTGCTGCCGTATTGGCGCGGCGCTTTGCGGTTCACAAAAACACCGGCAACCTCAACAACCACATCGGCGTGCCGCTTACGCTCCTTGGCCTTTTGCCGGAGCACGATTGGGCCGTGGTGGAAATGGGCATGAACCATCCTGGCGAAATCCGCTATCTCACAGGTCTGGCCGCACCCGATGCGGGCCTTGTGACCAATGTGGGCCCCGGACACCTGGAGGGGGTTGGCTCCATTGAAGGGGTTGCCGCAGCAAAGCAGGAGATTTTTGAGACCATGACAGGCGGCCTTGCCATTTTGAATGCTGATGACCCCCGCGTGGCTGCAATGGCGGGCGTTTTCGGGCAAAAGGGCCAGGTCTATCACTTTGGCATCAACAAGCCTGCCCACATGAGGGCGCAAAAACTTTGCCACACGCCTGCCGGCACAGCCTTTGAGCTTTTGTGGCAAGGCAAGAGCGCGCAGGTGAGCCTTGCGGCCGCCGGAGTCCACATGGTCACCGATGCTGCTGCTGCTGCCTGCGCAGGGGTGCTTGCAGGGCTTTCTCTTGAGGAGGCTGCTGTTGGGCTTGGCGATTTTACCCCCCTTGGGGGCCGTCAGAAGGTTCTTTTTCTGGAAGAGGGCATCCTTCTTGTGGATGACACCTACAATGCAAATCCGGCCAGCATGAAATCGGCCATTTCCACCCTTGTTGCCCTTTCCGGGCAGGGCAGGGCCGTGGCTGTGCTTGGAGATATGCTTGAAATGGGCCATGCCGCGCAGGAGGCCCATTATGGCGTGGGGGCCTTTGCAGCAGGCCAGGGGGTTACTCTTCTTCTGGCTGCCGGGAGCCATGCAGCCGATATTGCTGCCGGAGCGCTGGATGCAGGCATGAAGCCTGAAGCTGTGATGGCCGGAGACAAGGCCCGGATTGAGGAAAAGCTCCTTGCCTGCCTTGCCCCAAAAGACAGGATACTCGTGAAAGGCTCGCGGGGCATGGCAATGGAAACCCTGGTCAGGGCGGTGTGCAACAATTTTAAACCAGAGTCAGGGAAAGACAGTTAAAAGATGCTATACAACCTCCTATATCCCCTCTATCCCTACTTCAACGCCCTCAATGTGTTCCAGTACCTCACATTTCGGAGCATCTACGCCGCCCTCACGGCTCTGGTTCTGTCGTATTTTCTTGGCCCCTGGGTCATCTCCAGGCTGCGCAAAATGCAGGTGGGCCAGTACATCCGCGATGACGGGCCTACCTCCCACCAAAAAAAGGCAGGCACGCCCACAATGGGCGGGGTTCTCATTGTTGGTTCGGTAACAGCGGCCACCCTGCTGTGGGCGGATATCACCAACATCTTTGTATGGCTTGTGCTTTTCATTTTTTGGGGGCACGCGGCAATAGGCTTTGTTGATGATTACCTCATGCAGGTCAAAAAACGCAGCAAGGGGCTTTCGGCAAGGGCCAAGTTTGGCGCCCAGGTGCTTGTGGCAGGGGCCGGGCTTGCGGCGCTGATTGTGCTTGCAGATTTCGACACCCGGCTGACCATACCTTTTTTCAAGAATTTAAGGCCGGATCTTGGCTGGGCCTATCTTGTCTTCGGCGTGCTGGTCATTGTGGGCGCATCCAATGCCGTAAATCTCACAGACGGCCTGGACGGGCTTGCCATAGTCCCGGTTTCCATTGCTGCGGCCACCTATCTGGTTTTTGCCTATGTTGCAGGCAATGTGCGCATGGCCGACTATCTTCAGGTTCCTTACATTCCCGGCGTTGGCGAGCTTGCAGTGTTCTGCGGCGCGCTTGTGGGCGCTGGCATGGGCTTTCTCTGGTACAACGCCTACCCGGCCCAGGTTTTCATGGGCGATACAGGCTCTCTGCCCCTGGGCGCGGCCTTGGGTTCCGTGGCTGTTGTCACAAAGCAGGAGCTTGCCCTTGTCATTGTGGGCGGCCTTTTTGTTGTGGAGGCCCTCTCGGTCATCCTGCAGGTGAGCTTTTTCAAGCTGACAAAGGGCAGGCGGATTTTCCGCATGGCCCCCATACATCATCATTTTGAACTAAAGGGCTGGCCGGAGCCAAAGGTGATTGTGCGCTTCTGGATAATTGCAATCATGCTGGCCCTTCTTTCGGTAAGCACCTTGAAGCTTCGTTAGGAGCAATAGCGGTGGAACTGGCCCAAAAAAAAGTTGTGGTCATGGGGCTTGCCAGAACAGGCGAGGCAGTGGCCCGCTTCTGCCTTGAGCGCCAGGCCTTTGTGACTGTTGTTGACACAAAGCCCGAAAGCGCCCTTGGCCGCCTGCCGGAGATATTGAAGGCAGCAGGAGCGCGCATGGTCCTTGGCGGCCACGATGAGCAGGCCATTTTGGGCGCAGACCTTGTGGTTTTAAGCCCCGGCGTGCCCCACACCCTGCCTGTGCTGGAAAAGGCAAGGGCTGCCGGCATCCCTGTTCTGGGCGAGGTGGAGCTTGCCGGGCGCTTCATCCGCGAGCCACTTTGCTGCATAACCGGCACAAACGGCAAGTCAACGGTTACAACCCTTATTGGCCAAATGCTTGCCCAGGAAGGCAAAACCGTTTTTGTGGGCGGCAACCTGGGCAACCCCCTTATAAATTATGTGAACGATGCCCAAAAGGCGGACACGGTTGTGGTGGAGATTAGCAGCTTTCAGGCCGATACCCTGGAGCTTTTTGCGCCGGGCGTGGCTGTGCTGGCCAACATAACGCCCGACCACCTTGACCGCTACCCGGACATGGAAGCCTACGCAAAATCCAAGGCAAGGCTTTTTGCCAATCAGTCTGTAAAGGAATGGGCCATTTTGAACGGGGACGACAAATGGGTGCGCCGCCTTTGCGTTTCCATGCCTGCAAAGAAGCTCTTTTTTACGGGCGCAAGGGAGGATGAGCCTGGGGCAAGGCTTGCAGGCAAGACGATTATCTGCCGCCTGCCGGGCAACGAGACCTTTGCCGTGTCCCTTGAAAGAACTTCCCTTATGGGCGCCCACAATATCGAAAACATTGCCGCATCCGCCCTGGCTGCACACTGCTGCGGAGCGTCTCCAGCAGCCATCCAGAGGGCTGTGGACAGTTTCAAGGGCCTGGCCCACCGCCTTGAAACC